>JBGGMQ010000489.1:0-8724 GCA_041287975.1 Verrucomicrobium sp.
AACCGGGACGGTTCCTCCACACTGGGCTACCGCCCCGGCTCGCTGGCAGCGTCCTCCGTGGCCGCAAGTCCGACGACGATGCGACGCAAGAGGCTCTGCGCCTGGGTGACCTCCGCAGGGGCCAGGCCTTGCCAGACTGCGGCGGCGACCCGGTCGTGAAGCTCTCGAACCCGAGGCTCCATGGCCCGCCCTTTGGCCGTCAGTTTCACCCGGACGGCCCGTCCGTCCCTTTCACAAGGCTGCAACTCCACCACTCCGGACTTTTGAAGGCGTCCCAGTAGAGAATTGAGGGCTGAGGCTGAGCGGCGGGTGCGCAGGGAGAGGTCTTTGATGATGCAGTCGTCCTGCTCATAGAGCGCGAACAAGACAGGAGCCATTCCCGGCTTCAACAGGTCATCCAGCTTCAGTTTATGGAGAATGCGTTCGACCAGACTTTGGAAGAGGATGTTCGTCTGCGTGATCAATGCAGGAAGATCATCCAGCGGCGAAAAGGTGCCGGCGACCGCCTCCGATCCTGGTAATTGCGTAGCCCGGCTGCGGGAATCAAGGTTGGGAAGTGCCACGGGATTCATCTGACGCAGAATATTTCAGGGGTAAAGCATTCAACTCGGCCAACTCGACAAGGTTTCGCGAAAAGTTCAATTTGCATCCTCGCAACATTGCCACCTCACGCCTGGGCAACGATGGGAGGGTGAAATGAGACATTTGTTCCGCCGCTTTATGAGACTTTTGATTGCCGTCTTTCTCGTGGTGGGAGGGCTCATGCTTTGGAATCTCAAACCGCCAGCAGTGGCTGAGCCGGGCGATTTTCCGCCCTCGCCCGCCGTGGCTGGCGTTGCCCCAATCCGTCTGCGGGTGGTCACCTGGAACGTTTGGGGGCTGCGCTGGATCACGCCACACCGGGCGGAGCGACTTCAAGTGGTGGCACGGGAGATTGCTAAATTGAAACCGGACATCGTGGGCTTTCAGGAGGCCTTTGTGGAAGCGGATCGACAGGCCCTGATTGCTTCTCTCCGGGTAGAGGGACTGGAACATGCCCGATACTTTCACAGCGGACTGGTGGGCAGCGGACTGCTCATGGTAAGTCGGTATCCGATCCTGAACGAAGGTTTCATCCGCTACGAGAGCAACGGTCGGCCTGAGGCCTTGCACCACGGGGACTGGTGGGCGGGCAAGGGGCTCTCTCTCAGCACGCTTGACCTGCCGGGTGGCGTTAGACTTTATCTGGGCAACACGCACCTGCATGCCCGGTACAAGGAGAACCGCTATCACGACACCCAACTGGCGCAGACCGGCCAGCTCCAGCCTTGGGCGAGGAGGGTGCGGGAAACGGGAGCCCCTTCCTTGTGGCTCGGAGACTGGAACAACTCCCCCGACAGCGATGTTCTGGCTCCCCTCGTGGAGGCGGGGCAATGGAAACTACTCTCCACGGACAAGCCCCGCATTGACCACGTGTTTGGCGGTGGCGAGGGGGCTGGCTGGGAATGGCGTGTGATTGACCAGGGAAAGGTCAACGGCAAGCTGGAGAGTGATCCGAAGGTGCCATGGAGCGACCATGCCGCCGTGTGGGTGGATGTGGAGCTGCGGCGGGTTGGGGAGGACGGGGAATGAGGAATTAACCACAGAGACGCAGAGGCGCCGAGACTGAGATTTAGGGGAAGGAAGAGAAGAGCTTTCTGATTGAAAGGGAGCGGGAAAAGGGATGCCATCAGGAGTTTGTAGAGTGAGCCGACTGAAGTCGGTACTCCAACCCGCTTCGTTGGAGGTGAGGGGTACTAGGAATCTCGTTACGGCTTTTTCTTCGCTTCACCTGCCGGGTCTGGCACATCGTCGGCATAGGGTTTGGCCCATTCCGGGAGTTCCTTGTAGGGCGTGGCAGTGGTGGCATTGCCGAGTTCTTTGGCGGTTTGCAGGTCGAACTTCCTGAAGTTGGCAGGGCCGTGACGGGCTCTTGATTTGACCACCACTGTGGCCCCCTCGTTGGCAAAGTCCCAGGCCTCAATGAACGGCCCGGCTTCCAGATCCTTGATCTCCGTTTCAGAGAGCAGGACGCGGAGCACGGAGTTGACCGGTTCGCCCTTGTCGCTGCGCTCTTTGATCTTCGTCCAGCCCACCGCACCCTTCACAGAGACCTTAGGCAGCAGGGCTTGTCCTTGCTTAGTCCACATCTCAGAGTGCCCATCGGTGAAGGTCACTTTGACATTGCCGATAGGAGTCCACCAATCCTTGGTCTCCTCCGCGACCGGGACAATCTCTGCCTTCAGCGGCTGAGGTTTGTCGGCGGCGAAGGTGGCTTGGGCAAAAAGCAGCAAGCTGGCGGCGAGGAGGGTGAGAGGTTTCATGCAAAGGGGGGATAAGGTAGCTGTCTCATGGGACTGCGTGCAGCTTCACGGGGCCTTTGGATAATCGTCGCCATTGAGACTTTTCGCCACGGATTTCAGCCAGGCATCGAGTGCCTCCTGCATGGCGGGCATACGGTCGGGCTGTTCAGCAAAGAGGACGCGGGTTTCATTGGGATCCGCTTCTAGATTGTAGAGTTCCCACTCCACCTCGTGTGTTTTGGGATCTTCGATGCGGTGCAGCTTCCATGCCCCATCCAGCCAGGCGGCGTGCCCGGGGAACTGGTTGAGCGGCACAGGTTCGCCAATGACGGCCGCATCCTTGTTGAGTCGCTCGGGGTCATTCGGCTCACGGCCGTCTTTCTGCGCAGCGAGCAGTTCGTCCATCCACTTCTTCGAAGGCGTTTGCACCCCTTTCTTTCCTCGATCCCAGAATCCGATGGGCTGCTCGCGCTCCTTCTCCCTGCCACTGATCAACCCCAACAGGCTGACGCCATCCAAAGTGGGTTGATTGGGCACGGTCACGTCTGCCACATCCAGCAGGGTCGGATAGATGTCCGAAGTCACGCAGGGCAGTGTCACCACTTTGGGCGAGGCAAAACGGGCGGGCCATTCCAGCAGCGCCGGCACCAGCAGCCCGCCTTCGTAGACAGTGCCCTTGTTTCCTCGACGCCCGCCGCTGGAGCCGACTTTGGGCAGAGCACCGTTGTCACTGCAATACCAGAGGATGGTGTTGTCCCGCACGCCGAGGTCTTTGATCTCCTGGCGCAGGCGGCCAAAAGCCCGGTCCATGGCAGTGATTTCTCCGAGGAAATTCTGCTGGGCGGGTGGCAGGTCAGCATAGGGAACCCGGTCCGCCTCCAGAGCCTGATGCGGGGAATGCGGTGAGCCAAACCACACCACGGCAAAGAAAGGTTGTTTGGCCTCGGCGTTTTTCCGGATGAACTTCAGGGCGAGATCCACCGTGACGTCAGAACTGTCACCTTCGAACTCCACGGCCTTCCCCTGGTCACTGAGCACGGGATTGAGGTCAAAGAAGTTCGGCGCGGACACCCATTCATCGAACCCGCTGTTGCCGGGATTCACCGGGCTGTCTTTCTGGACCGAACCCAGGTGCCACTTGCCAAAGTGTCCTGTGCGATACCCTGCCGGCTTCAGAGCCTCGGCCAGAGTGACCTCCTGCGGTCTCAAAGTATGGCCCCAGGAAAAACAGCCAAACCGGTTCGGCGTGCGCCCCGTCATCACGCTGCCACGGGTGGGCGAGCAAACCGGGGCCGCCGCATGGAAATTGTCAAAACGGATCCCCTCCTGGGCCAAAGCGTCAAAGTTGGGCGTCTTGAGCTTGGGGTGCCCGTTGTAGGCCATGTCCCCCCACCCCTGGTCATCGGCCATCACCAGCACGATGTTGGGCCGGTTGCTGCCAGCTGTCTCCTGACACTCCCCCCACCCAGTGACAGCGAAGCTCACGGCCAGGATCATTGAGACTTTTTTCATCATCCACATGAGGACATTCAGCCACAGAGAGCCCCCGGACCGCAAGGCTCAAGACGTAAGACCCGAGTGGAGCGTGACTCCATTTCTGTCAGGTCTTCTGTCTTGCGTCTTCCAGTCTTGTGTCTCCCCGCGCAGCGGGGCCTTGACTCTTTGGCAATCTGGGGAACTTTTCCGGCACAAATGCCGCACAGTTCACCTGCCTCGATCATGATCATTGCGATCATTATTGGCTCCCATCCGGGGCAGGAATAGGCGTGCGCTGACCATCACGACTCCTTTCCGCAGCCCTGGGTGTTCCACCCGGGGCTTTTTTGTTTGCCCTGATCTCCCTGCCATGAAAACCGAAACGTCCTCTGAACTTGAACCTGAATCCGGACCCGCTTCCGGATCGGAAGCTCCTGCCGCCGCAGTATCCCTTTCAGAGATCATGGCGGCACGGCTGCGGCTTCAGGGAGTGGTGGCCCGCACGCCCTGCGTGGAGTCCGCCGCACTCAGCGAGCTCACGGGAGTGCACATTTTCTGCAAGCAGGAGCACCTCCAGCGCACCGGCAGTTTCAAAGAGCGGGGTGCACGGAATGCCCTGGCCCAGCTCACTCCGGAGCAGACGCAACGTGGGGTCATCGCCGCCTCGGCCGGAAATCACGCCCTCGGCCTCGCCTGGCACGGTCGCCAGATGAACATTCCCGTCACCGTGGTGATGCCCCGGTTTGCCCCTCTCGTGAAAGTCGCGCGCTGCCGTCGGTTCGGAGCAAACGTCATCCTGCACGGCGACACCTTTGACGAAGCCCGCACGGAAGCCATGCGGTTGACGGAGGTCCAGGACCTGAAATACATCCACCCTTTTGATGATCCTCAGGTGATCGCGGGTCAGGGCACGCTGGCGTTTGAGATCCTGGAACAGGTGCCGGAGGCCGATGCCATCCTCGTGCCAGTAGGCGGCGGCGGCCTTCTTGCAGGAGTGGCGACGGTGCTCCACGCATTAAAACCCGATCTCCAGATCATTGGCGTCGAACCCGCCAATGCCGCCTGCTTTGCCGCGGGCCTGCACGCTGGAGAGCCAGTCAGGATCACCACGCGGTTCACGTTGGCAGACGGTCTGGCTGTAGCTGAGGCGGGGAAACATACGTTGGATATCGCCCGACCCTTGGTCCACCGCATGGTGTCAGTGGGGGAGGAGTCTCTGGCCCTTGCCATGCTCCGACTGGCCGAGCTGGACAAGTGCGTCATCGAAGGTGCCGGTGCCACCGGTCTGGCCGCCTTGCTGGCAGGTCAGCTTCCGGATCTGGTTGGCAAACGCGTCGTCCTGCTGCTGAGCGGGGGAAACATCGATCCTCTCGCCCACAGCCGCGTCATCGAGCGTGGACTGGCTGCGGACGGCCGCATCTACCGTTTTGACGCCCTCATCAGTGACCGCCCCGGTGGCTTGGTGCACTTGTCCACCGTGCTTGCCGCGGCAGGAGCGAATGTGACAGAGATCGTGCACAACCGCACTTTTGCAGGACCGGATCTTTCACGGGTGCATGTGCTGTGCACCGTGGAGACGCGGGATCGCGCGCACATCGCAGAAGTGCAGGCCCGGCTGGCAGAAGCGGGCGTGGAGCTGGCGGGGCCGGAGCGACCTTTGCTGGCGGCTTAGAAAGGGCGTCAGGGGTGGATGGGGTTTCAGGTTTAACCACAGAGACGCAGAGGCACAGAGACTGAATTCAGTGAGGTTTTTTAGACGAAATTACTGGAATTATCAGAATTAAAAAAGGGGACGGGGGGGAGGGGAGTTGCAGAAAGGATGGAGGTCAGGGTGGGGGCGCTGATTATGGGGGCTCAGTTCGAGCCACTAACACGCTCGTGCCACCACCCAGAAGCTTCGAACCACCCCTCCGCTCCACGAACAGGGTTGGAGTTCCGTCCCGCTCAGCGGACGGGTCAGTTCGCTCTTCCTTATGAGCCCCGCCCCGCCGACTGAAGTCGGTACTCCAACCCTCTTCGTTCACTTCAGGAGGTTCGAGGATTGTCCCGGGTCTTTGGTGAATTCTCAATTGGGAACGAACTGCTCCTGTCCTGGGGCGATCGTGCCGACCGGAAAGCTCATTCCTCATTCCTCATTCCTCATTCCTCATTCCTCATTCCTCATTCCTCATTCCTCATTCCTCATTCCTCATTCCTCATTCCTCATTCATAATTCATAATTCATAATTCATAATTCATAATTCATAATTTTCCGCAATCGTCCGGAAGGTCAAATTCACGCGAGGTGTCTTGATCTTCTTCGTGGACGGGAGGCGGTGCAGCCAGTGGGTCTGGGTGGTGCCTTTCATCTCCAGGAGGCTGCCGTGTTCCAGCACGAGGGAGGTGGTTTCATCGAGCCGCTTGTGCTTGAAGGAAAACTTCCGCTCGGCTCCGAAACTGAGGGAGGCGATGGAAGAGTCCTTTCCTAGAGCCTTTTCATCATCGCTGTGCCAGGCCATGCCTTCGTCGCCGGTGTGGTAGAGATTGGCGAGGCAGGAGTTGTAGGCGGCGCCGGTGCGCGCCTCTGCCAGGGACTTCAGGGCCAGGAGTTCAGCGGTCCACGGCAGGGCTTGCTTGGTGGTGCCGGAGTAAGTGTAGGCGTAGCCTTCGTCTCCATACCACGCCACCTTGCGGGCGGTGACGATGTGCCGCCCGTAGATCACGGCCTCGTCGTGCCGCCACTGCAGGGTTTGCAACAGTTGATGCAGGTACTGGTCTGCCATGGCGGCACTCATCAGGCAGCCATGGTAGAGGACGATGCCGTCACAGGGCAGCAGGTTGATGGAGGGATCAGGCGCGAAGAGGTCCATTCATCCGGTACGTCAGTGGGCAGTGCTTCAGTGCGCCAGGGTGTGCTCGCTGTTGCCGGCCCCCGGGCCACCCCTGCACCGCCATCCAACTCCCGTTTGCATTCAATCACTCAAACTTCAGCGTCGTCTTGGGGAGCAGCTCTTTGATCTTGGCCTGGATTTCCGGGGAATATCCCTTGGGCCGGTTCACGAGGCGCAGTTCCTTGAGGTGAGCGTAGGACTTCAGCAAAGGCAGGCGCTCGTCCGTGATGTCCACGCTGTTGAGCTCCAGGCTTTCCAGACCCTTGATGCCGCCCAGTGCTTGCAGGTCGGTGTCCGTCAATAACTTGGCATTGGTCAAGGTCAGGCGGCGGAGGGTGGTCATGCCCTTGATGGCGGCGACACCTTCAGGAGCATCGAGACCATCGCCCAGTTGCAGGTATTCCAGGGACATCTTCGCCACGTGCGAGAGGCTGCCGGGGGTGGCATTTTTGCTGCCGAGCTCAAGGCCTTTCAGTTTCGTCAGCTTGGGCAGTTGGGCCACGCCGGCATCGCCGCATTTGGCATGCGCGAGGCTGATGCTCTCCAGGTTGGGGAATTTCTCGCAGAGCAGCGTCAGACCTTCGTCATCAATGCTGCTGCCACGATGGCTCACTCGGGTGAGGGCAGTCCACCCCTCGAACTTGGCATAAGCATGGCCCTTCATGCCGGTTCCGACAAAGGAGAACGCCTCAAGCTGCTTGAGGCCCGCGAGCTTCTCCAGACCCACGTCGCTCAGCTTGCCGTTGTTGGTGAACTTCAGGCTCTTCAGCGTCTTGAGATTGCCCAGCGGGGTGATCCACTCGTCGTCGAGCTTGGTCGCGATGATGTTGAGCGACTCAAGTGCGGAGAGATGGCCCACGTGCTCGAAGAATGCCGCGTCATAGGGGTCCGTCTTGCGGTGGTCATGGGGGCCGGCATTGGGGATGGCAAGGTCCACAGTCTTCAAGGTGTCAAAGAGAGCAACGTCGCCACCAGCGGCCAGCTTGAGGCTGTCGGGCGTGGCGTTGATCTTCTCCACCTTGCCGGGGGAGATCTCGATGGCTTTCAGAATAGCCTCGACATGGGCCCTCTCACCGGCAGCGGCAAGGATGGTGGCGGCGTTGTCTTTGATGGCCTGCTTGAGCTTCGCATCCTCAGTTTCAGCGATGACCTTGTCCAAATCGGCCTGCGTTTTCACGCCAGCGAGGGCCTCCGCAGGGGCGGCGAAAGCACAGGGAGAAAAGGAGGCCAAGGCTGCTAGCGAGCATGCCAGCAGCACAGAGGAGCGACGACGGAGGGATGGCTTCATAAGAGAGAGCGAAGGATGAAGGAAGCAAGGCGGAGTAACGGTACAGACAAACTCCACTGCCCTGCCGCTTCTTGTGTAAATCCATAGCAACCCCCGAAAGCTCGGGGAGCGATGCGTTGGGTAAAGTTGCGCCAGCGGTCTGCAAGACATGGGCCACGCCGTCGTACCAGTACTCCGTCCCACTTGCTCTCTCATGAAACTGCATCGCCTTTTCTACACCCTCACGATCACTGCGGCCCTCCTGCTCGCGGTCTCCGCGACCGCGGCTGACAAACTGAAGGTCCTGATCGTGGATGGTCAGAACAATCACAACTGGCAGACCACCACCCCGGTGCTGGTAAATGCCCTGGAGAGCAGCGGCGCCTTCACGACTGAGGTCTCCACAGCTCCGGCCAAGAACGCGCCCGCGGAGGCGTGGCAATCCTGGAAGCCCAAGTTCAGCGACTACGCCGTCGTGGTGAGCAACTACAACGGCGCTGACTGGCCCGAGGGCGTGCAGAAGGACTTCGAGTCCTACGTGCAGAACGGCGGCGGCTTCGTCTCTGTGCATGCCGCGAACAATTCCTTCCCCGCGTGGAAGGCCTACAATGAGATGATTGGCGTGGGCGGCTGGGGCGGTCGCAATGAGAAATCCGGCCCTTGGCTCTATGTGAAAGACGGCAAGCTCTTCCGAGACACCGCGGCGGGCAACGGGGGAGCCCATGGCCCCCAGCATGAGTTCCTGGTGGAAACCCAGAGCGTGGACCACCCCATCACCAAGGGCTTGCCC
>JBGGMQ010000490.1:0-10005 GCA_041287975.1 Verrucomicrobium sp.
ATGTCAACATCGCCCTTTGTGATTGCGCCTGTGCCCTCAAAGATGTGACGAAGGTTTTTACGAACGGCGGTCTCGTACATGGATGCCCCGGGCTTGTCTTTCACTTCGTTCTTGAGCGCCTGGGAAATGACCTCACGCGCCTCTGTCTGTTTCCGGACACGCGTCTCTTTGGATGTGAAAAATCCCGCTGATTTGTTTTTGGCGTAGAGGACTTCTCCTCCGCTCTTCGCGCGCAGCTCCGTTCCATCCTTTAGCCCGGCGTTGTTAAGCTCGTTGGAGAGGTCGGTAAGTGTGAGGCTCTTCGCCCCGGAGATGTTCATCGGGATGTTTGCTGCGGGTCTATCGTGGCGCTGTCATCGCTTCCACGGTCGTGCCTGCAATGGTGAGTGCTTTGACTTTGGCAATGTCATATTCCTTAACAACGGTGAAGTCGTAACCGTCTTTGCCCAAGTTGGGCATGCTGTAAGAGCCGCCATACCCCAGCGCCCCAAAGTAGTCATCGAGGAAACGGTTCAGGTCTTTGGTTGTTTCAAAGCGGGCCGTCCCAAAGTTGGGGTCGAAGAAGATGAAGGAATCCTTTCCACCATGACGGGAGGCTCCCACCATCATGATGTGCCCCGTCACTTCCACTCCGTACATGACAGGCTCTCCGTTCCCAGCGCGGAATCTCTGTTCAAGATGATTCACCGTGAAGCGGTGGCCCAAGCTCGTAATCTCCCGCCGTTTGGAGTCGGTAATCTTGGAGCGCGTCGTTGAAGTGAGGCCGTGGAGATCTCCCAGCTGTCGGGTGTAGTCTGTGCCCCCACGTTTGTCCTCTTTGCGAATCTCATGCACCTCTTGCTCCATGCGGAGCATCACGCCATCGGCACCGTTGCGACTCCCGCTCTCGGCCACTGCGACCAGTGCCACCATGGGCGTGCACCTGCCGGCCTGGTCTTCCGCATTGCCGATCTGGCGCAGCACCACATTCTGTGGGAGAATCTTCACGCTCGTGGCGCCGTGGCGTGTTGCTGCCTGCATGGCGTCGCCTGCCTTATCTAGGTAGAATGCGTCATTGAGGTCGGAGCCTCTTTCTTTTATGACCTCGCCGAGGGCACCCAGTTGCCTCTTGGTGTCGGCACTCAGAGGCTTTGGCCCATTGATCAAGCTGAGATAAAGCTCTGCCACCTCGAAGTAGTCCATGGAGGCGTTGAATTCAGGCAGAGTGTCGAGGACGTTGTTCTTGTCCGTGCCTCCCTCGATGAATTCCGGATCCTCAGCAAGCCGGTTGCTGGCAGCCTTGTACCCTGTGAAGGTGTCATGGAGCCGGTCAGCCTCCGCCTTCACTTTCATAAAGTCAGCCTTGGTGACGGCGCCGGATCCGTCAAAAATCTGGCGCAGATTCCGGCGGACCACTCCGGCAATCACCTTGCCTCCCGGTTTGTCGTCCAGCTCATTCTTCAATGCTGTATCAATGAGCTTGCGGGCGTCATCTTGCTTTTTGGCACGTGTCGCTTTGCTGGTAAACCGTCCTTCAGTCTTGGTCTTCTCATAGAGAACCTTCCCGCCACTTTTTGCCCGCACTTCCGTGTCACCCGAGATTCCAGACTTCTCCAGTTCAGCAGTGATGGAGGTGAGAGTGCTCTTGTGAGCTGAGGTGATGTTCATGAGGATGGAGGAAGCTCCAGGTTTAGACGCGGATCATGGGAGATCCCACTGGAGAGTCTGCCCGGTAGTCGTCGTCCGTTACATGCCCCTCACCTTTGGAATCCGCAGCCGTGGTCACCATCGCTTTCCAGGCCCTCGCTGCATTGGCGAAGTTCTCCAGAATATTGCGCAAGGTTACGCCGTCCAGACTGTCGACGGTGACATCGTAAATCATCACCACCGTTCCTTCCGGGGGCTCCAGTGCCATGCGCACTCCTGAGGTTTCCCGCCACAGGTAGTTGTACTCCAGCAGGAGTTTGTGCACCCGGGACGTCTCTAACGGCGGTGGTGTGCCTACATCGGCGGTGAAAACGAGCCTTCCAACATCCTCCTGGTGGAAGGCCTGCACCATCAAGTCGTCATCGAAGACAAGATCCCAGGAACTGCCGTCCTCCTCGGTCTCATGCTGGACCAGGGCCTCCAGATTCAGAATGGGTGCAACTTCCGTGAGGAGGGAACTCGTCGCTTGAATGTCAGACATTCAGGCATACTAGAAGGATGCCTGTAGTTTGTCCATATTGTTCCACCTTATGGAAGATGGGGCTTCCAGTTTCTCTAAGCTGATGCCGTCCGTTGCGGCTTCACGCCTTCACCTTGTCCTGTGCTTTGTCCTTGTCCGCTGGCGCTTCTTTGAATGAGGCAATCGCCAGCAAACAAGCGGCCACCACCACACACGCGTCTGCCACGTTGAAAGACGGCCAGGGGTTGGCCCATGGGATGTGCAGGTCAAACGACAGGAAGTCCACCACGTGGTGATGGAGAATCCGGTCGGTAAAGTTGCCGCAAACCCCGGCAGCGATCAGAGCGATGGCCACCCGGCTGAAAGCACCTGGGAACATCCCTTTGCGATACGCCCAGGTAAACAATGCCAGTGCTCCAAGCGCAACAGCGCCGAAGATGTAGTTCGAATACTCCCCCCCATTGAAGCTCCCAAAGGCGATGCCGGTGTTGTCGATGTAATGGAGTGTGAAGAAGCCCTCGATCACCTCTCTGCCCGGACCCCGTAGCTGGAAGTTCCGCACCACCCAGAGCTTGGTGATCTGGTCGATGATGTAGAGCGGCAGGCTGAGGAGGAGCAGAAGGCGGATCATGAGCGAAGGGATGGGGCGGGGGAGAGTCCAGCTAACGGGTGGCAGTGGATGCGCGGGATCAGGCGACTGCGGGTTCAGTCACTTCCACGGCTTCCTCACATCGGTCGCAAACGTCGGCATGCGTCTGGTGACCTACGCTCGGCAGGTGCTTCCAGCAGCGCGCACACTTCTGGTGGGGTGACTCCAGCACCACCGCCGTGGGTTCGCCGTCAGCCGTGCGCTTGATGGTCAGCACGGAGAGGATGAAGAACTCCTCCAGCGTCGCCTGGTCGGAAAAGACGGCGTGTTGGAAGGAGCCTTCCGGCAGCGTGAGTTCCACGGTTGCCTCAAGGTTCGAGCCGATACGCTTTTCCTGGCGGGCCTTTTCGATGGCCTGCTGGATGACAGACCGAACCTTGAGCAGTTCCTCGACCCCGGCAGTGACGTCAGGATCAATGGTTCCAAGCTCCAGTTCGGGGAAGTCCTCCATATGCACGCTGTCTTCATTGCCGAGATACTCCCAGGCCTCATCAGCGGTGAAGGACAAGATGGGTGCCAGCAGGCGGCACAGTGTTTCCGTGATCCGGTAGATCGCCGTCTGCGTGGCACGGCGGCGGTTGCTGCCAGTGCTGTCGCAGTAGAGGCGATCCTTGGTGATGTCGATGTACAGCGCGCTGAGATCGACCGCACAGAACTGGTTCAGCAGCACGAAGACCTTGCGGAAATCGTAGGCGTCATACGCCTCACGGCACTCACGCTTCACGGATTCGAGCTGGCTGAGGATCCACTTGTCCACGAAGGTAAACTCGCTCGCATCCACGGCATCTTCCGCAGCATTGAAGCCATCGAGGTTGCCCAGGAGGACGCGCAGCGTGTTGCGCAGACGACGGTAGCTCTCGGAGGCCTGCTGGAAAAGCTCCTCGGAGAAGGGGACTTCGTTCTGGTAATCCACGGAACTTACCCATAGCCGGACAAGATCGGCACCATACTTGTTGTAGTAGTGGTCCGCCGTCATGGGCTTGGCGTTCTTGTTCGTGCCCTGGTCGCTCTTGGAGACCTTCTTGCCAGAAGTATCTACCACGAACCCGTGGGTGATCACGCTCTTGTAGGGTGCCGCATCGCGTGCCACCACACTCAGCATCAGGGAGCTCTGGAACCAGCCACGATGCTGGTCCGTCGCCTCGATGTAGAGGTCGGCCGGGGAATGCAGCTCCGGATGCCGGTCCAGCACTGCCACATGGCTGCAACCGGAGTCGATCCACACGTCCAGAGTGTCATTGCCCTTCACAGTGCCTTCGGGCAGTCCCAGCATTTCAGCCCACTCCGCGTCGCTCTTTTCGAACCACGCGTTGGTGCCCACTTCTTCGATGATGTCCGCCACCTTCCGGGCCACCTCGGCGTCGACCACCGGGCTGCCATCGGCATGGTAAAAAACGGGCAGAGGCACACCCCAGGTACGCTGACGGCTGATGCACCAGTCAGGGCGGGATTCCACCGTGCCGTAGATGCGGTTGCGGCCCCAGGCAGGCAGCCACTTCACCTTGTCGATCTCCTCCAGCGCGCGCCCCCGCAGGGCTTCTACGCGGATGAAGTACTGCTCGACAGCACGGAAGATGATCGGCGTCTTGGAGCGCCAGCAGTGCGGATACTGGTGCGCGTAGTTCTCGCGGGCCAGCAGCACGCCTTTCTCACCCAGCAGGGCGATGATCGGCTCATTGCACTGGAAGACATGCTTCCCTTCGAGTTCAGGCAGGCCCACCTCTGCGGTGTAGTGGCCGCGGCCGTCCACGGGGGACAGGATCTCAAGTCCGTTCTCACGGCCTGCTTGATAGTCGTCCGCGCCATGGCCGGGGGCGATGTGCACCTGGCCAGTGCCCGTGTCCGACGTGACGAAGAGTCCGTTGATCACCTTGGAAGTGCGGGGCAGGAAGGGGTGCTGCGCCTCGAGTCCGAGGAACTCACGCCCCTTGAGCTGGGCCAGTTCGGTTTGCAACTGGAACCCTGTTTTGGTGGCGAACTCACCCAGCAGCGACTTCAGCACCACGAAGCGTTTGGAGACGTTCTCGGGATTCGTGAACTCACCCACGACGTAGTCGAACTCAGGATGCAGGGCGATGCCCAGGTTTGCCGGCAGTGTCCAAGGTGTGGTCGTCCAGATGACGAGGCTGGTGCCTTCCAGGGCTGCCAGTTGACCTGGCTTCGCCACAAGCTCAAAGCTCACATAGATGGCAGGGGAGACCTTGTCCTTGTACTCGACCTCAGCCTCAGCCAGCGCAGTGCCTGCGCCGTAGCTCCACAGCACGGGGCGCTTCATGCGGTAGACCAGATCCTGCTCCACCAGTTGGGCGAAGACACGGATGATGTCAGCCTCGTAGCCCGGATTGAGCGTGAGGTAGGGATTCTCCCAGTCGGCAAACACGCCCAGGCGCTTGAAGCTGTTCCGCTGGATGTCGATGTACTTGCGGGCGTACTCCTCTGAGCGGCGACGCACCTCCACCGGCGTGAGTCCGGTGCTTTCCTTGACCACGCGGAATTCGATCGGGAGACCATGGCAGTCCCAGCCCGGCACAAAGGGGGCGTGGTAGCCGAGCATCGTCTTGGACTTCACCACGAGATCCTTGAGGATCTTGTTCAGCGCCGTGCCCATGTGGACATCGCCGTTGGCGAAAGGGGGGCCGTCATGCAGGATGAACTTGGGCGAACCCTTCCGCTTCTCCTGAATGCGATGGTACAGCCCGGACGCCTCCCATTTGGCCAGCCGTTGAGGTTCTCTCTCGGTCAGACTTGCCCGCATCGGAAACTCTGTCACCGGGAGGTGCAGAGATTCTTTATAGGGATTGGGGGCTTCTTTCTCTTTCTTCTTGTCGCTCATCGGGCTGGAAATGGTGAGCCCGAAGCCTAGCGGAGATTGCAGGAAAGGCAAATGAAGCGGGAAACCTCATGACCTGACTCAGCCAACCGCCACCCTCAGTCGCTGAAAACTTGAAACTTCAAACTGAAAACTTTCCTTCAGGCAATACCTCCACCACCTCTGCCAAGCAGGAGCCATCGGCGTGCCGCAGCTCATTGCAGCGTCCATAGAGCGTCTGCCCCTCCACCGCGCCCAACAGGGTTGCCAGGCGGTGGTCGATCTCAATACGGAAATAGCCGCTGGGGTGACTGCTGTGGGGCACGGCCTGCTGGCCCAGGATACCCCCCAGAGGAATATGCCCCTCTAGAATCAACCGACGGGTGAGTTCGTCGAACCCATCCAGATGGATGCCAATGGCTCCGAACTCGACGGGAACACCCTCCGTGCGTCGCTTCAGCACCGAGGCACGGACCAGGTAGTTCCCGATCCGGCTCTTGGCGTGCACATCAAGCGTGATCTCATCGTTGTGAAACTCTGCCAGACGCGGTGTCATGTCGCTGGAGTGAGCCAGCAACCAGCGCTCCGAATCCGGCATCTGCGCCGCCTCAATGAAGGTCACCTTCGGGCTCTCACTCCCCAGACCGTAAAAGAACCGCAACGGTGCCAGGATGTCGGTGCGTAACACATCGGGCTCCATATCCATTTTGCTTCCGGACTGTGCTTCGAGAACGGGTGTCATAGAAAGAGGGAAGGGAGATCGTCCTGTCGTCGGCCTAGGTGTAGCGGGCGCTGCGATGGTGAGGCATGAAGAACTCGTGGAGCAGGCGGTCCACCTGTAGAAGGCCATCCCGGGTCAGCCGGATCTCGTCTTCCGCCAGGATGGCGAAACCCTCGTCCTGCATCCAGCCCAACTGCGGGGCGAAGCGGGTCAGCACATCCTCGCCAAACTTCGTTTTGTAGTAGCTGGGGCGAACGCTGCCGAGCTTCAGCTTCAGAATGAACTCACGAACGAACCGCTCGTCCGGGCTCGTCGCATACGCACGGAAGATGGCGCTGTCGCCCCGCTCGATGGTCTCAATGTAGGGTGCAATGTCCGCCTGGTTCTGCAGGTGGATGCCACCCAGGTGACCAAAGGAGGCTACGCCCACCGGCAGCAGGTCAGCACCCTCCCAAAGCGCGTCGCGATAGACGAACTTGGTCTTCTCCGGATCTTTCACCACTGTGTAGGCACTGGTGACAGTATAGCCCGTTTTGACGAATTCCTCGAACGCATAGTCCACCCAGGCACGCTTGGTTTCCCAGTCGGCCACGGGGGCGGTCTCTTTGCCATCCGTTTGCATCTGCTTGTAGATCCCCGTGTTGTAGGGCACCTCCATCTGGTAGATCGTGACGCAGTCAGGCTGCATCTCCACCGCCTTGGCCACAGCAGACCGCCACAGCTCCTCGGTGTCATTCATCATGCCAGCGATCAGGTCGATGTTGATGTGCTGAAACCCAAGACTGCGGGCAAAGCGGTAGGCCCGCTCAATCTCCCCACTGCGGTGGGCGCGACCGTTGGACTCCAGGATGTGGTCGTCAAAGTGTTCTACGCCAAGGCTGAGACGCGTCACGCCGATCTCGCGGATTGCTTCCAGCTTCTTCTCATTCAGCGTACCGGGCTCTGCTTCAAAGGCCACTTCCTGGGCCTCATCCCACGGCATGAGGTCCTTCATCCGGTTCGTCAGCTCCTGGAGCTGTGGCACAGAGAGGTAGGAGGGTGTACCCCCTCCAAAGTAGACAAACAGCGGCTTGCGCCCCTTCAGATAAGGACGCGCCGCGTACCGGGCGAATTCCTCCATCCCGGCGTGAATGTACTTCCGGATCTCTGCTGCGTTCTTGTCCGTGTACACGCGGAAGTAGCAGAAGTGGCAGCGCTTCCGGCAAAAGGGGATGTGGAAATAAACTCCCAGCGGGATGTCATCGGGGGCCGGACCGTCGAGCACCTTCTCCACCGCAAAGATTTGCTCCTTCTGCCAGAAGGAGAAGGGCGGGTAGTTGGCGACGAAGTAGTTGCCGGCTTCCGTAGCGTGATGCTTGGCTTTGGACGCATCCGTGGCGGTTTCAGTGGCAGAGGACATGGAAGGTAGAAGGGGAAGTCAGGAGGGAGACGCAGGGTGACAGCAGGGGCTGGGGCAGGGCGAGGGCAGTGTCAGAATCAAGGGGCAGGAATAGCAGCAGGAGAGGGGGCCGGGGCAGCGGCCGCTTTGCCGTTCTTGAAGCAGTAGACGTTCCCGTCATCTGCCCCAATCAAAACAAAGTCTCCAGCGACCGCAGGTGCTGTCTTCACGGGAGCGCCGACCTCATACCGCCAGACCTCCTCGCCTTTGGACAAATCGAGCGCGTAAAAATAGCCGTCGTTACTGCCGGCGATGACATGCGAGTCGGCACAGATCACCGGGGAGCTGTCCACATCACCGCGGGTACGGAACTGCCACTTCGCCTCACCCGTGGCGCGGTCCAGGCCATAGATGCGCTTGTCCCGGCCACCCGCGACCACCCATTTCGCATTCACCGCAGGGGCCGCATAGTAGGGGAACTCCCGCTCGCCGAACTCCCAGAGCTTCGCTCCATCGCCAAAGGAAAAGGCTGCCACCCGGTTGCCGTAGTGGGCCAGATAGGCCACGCCTTTGTCTGCCGCCACGTTGTTGCCGATGTAGGCACCCACCTCGATCTTTTTTACTTCTTTGCCAGAGGCAATGTCCAGGACGTAGAGCGTGCCGTCGCAGCCGCCGAACACGACCTGATTGTCAAAGGTGGCCACCGCACCGTTCACATAGTTGGCCGTTTCGTACTCCCAGTGTTTTTTTCCGGTGGCGGCGTCCAGGCAGTAGAGCTTGTTGTCGTAGCTGCCGATGAGGACGCGCAGCTTGCCTTCCGCATCCTTCCAGAGGTTCACGCCGGCGTGCACTTCCCCTTGGGTTTCGAACTTCCACACTTCCTTGCCCGTGGCGACGTCAAAGGCATAGACGAAGGCGTCACCACAGCCCGCGATCACTAAATTGTCGGTGAATCCGGCATTCCCTTCAAAAAAGCCGTCCTTCTTGATTTTCCACACTTCTTTGCCCGTGGAGAGGTCCAGGCAGGCGAAGTTTCCCGTCTGAGACCCGACGTAAACCCTCCCAGCTCGCACCACTGGGGTGGCGATGACGCCCTGCCTCTTGGCCTTGTTCCCCAACTCAGCCGTCCAGGCTAGCTCAAGCGGGAAATGCAGCTGGGTAGAAGACACCCCCTTCATCTCGGCATCACCCCGGCCCAAAAGCCACTCTTCCGCCCCGTGGGCCGAGGGGAAAGGAAGCGCCCAAGCTCCCACAATGGCCGCGACAACAGCCAGAGACGAGGGGGCCAGAGAGCGGGGTGGGGGGGCAAAAGAAGGCATCAACATCACAATGAAAGACAAGAACGGACGGAAAGAGTGCAACATTTTCTACATTTCTACGATTCGGAGATTGCCATTGTGCGATACTAATAGTTGCCTTGTGGAACTCCCCCTTGTCATAAATGCCAGAGAACGAGCCAGAGTCAGAGCCTGAATCCGACGTTGAACCGGAAAAGCCCATCCCACGGGAGTTTCATTCGGAGTACGAGGAGCGGCCATTTCAGAACTGCTCGCGCTGCGGGGAGCTCTTGAGTATTTTTGACAACTACCAGATCAACAAGGCTTACCGCAACGGGGAGTGTGTCTTTGAGTACTGCTTCTGTTCGCCCTGCCGGGATGCCCTGCTGGAGGAGTTCTCAGACGAATCCAAGGTGAACATGCTCCGGCATCAGGAGGAAAATCTCCGTGAAATGCATGGCACAGGGGAATGCGCTTTTTGTGGAAAGTCCCGGGCGGACACGCCCATGAAGGACTACATCATCACGGCCCTGTGCCGCGAGGTGAGTCTGCTGGACAGCCTCATGATCTGCGAAGGCTGTCAGCTCGGCATGCACGAACTCCTCAGTGAAAAGACCCGCGACGTCCGTCGGCGCTTCTTTGAGGAGCTCCCCGGTGTGCCCCCTGACTGGGAAGTCTGGACCCCTGAGGAAAGCGAGACTGCCAAACTCCCTGCTGTTTCTCAGGCCTACGGCAAACCCGTTCTCCCATCCCCCGTGATGAAGAGTCAAGGCGACCCCAAAAATCCCGCCATACCCGCTTTCAGCATCCCCCTGTCTAAAGGCACCCGCCACCGCGCCGACGACGGCTGCCTGGAACTCCTCTGGTTCAAGATCCGCCAGTTGAAGGGGTAGCTCAGCGCAGCGCCTAAACCAACGGAGTGTTTCAACCAGCGTAGCGTCTCAATAGCCCGCTTGCGGGCCCCTCAACTTCCTAGTTTCCACCCTGCGCGAAACTCCCGCGCCTCCAGCATCCGGTTCGCCTTG
>JBGGMQ010000491.1:0-6759 GCA_041287975.1 Verrucomicrobium sp.
CCATTAGCCCTGGGACACTGGTGAGCAGGATCAGCAGATCTGCGGCCCAGAGTTGGGCAACCCGGGAGGAGAGCTTGTCGTTGTCGCCGAATTTGAGTTCTTCGACCGCCACAGAATCATTTTCATTGATGATCGGCACGACGTTGGAATTCTCCAAAAGACGCAGCAGGGTGCTTTTGACCCGCTCTGCGCGCTCCTTGCTTTCGAGGTCGGCGTGAGTGAGGAGCAGCTGAGCGACGTGCAGGCCATGGCCTCGCAAATAGCTCTGGTAGGTGTGCATGAGGTGGGTCTGGCCCACGGCGGCGCAGGCCTGGAGCGTTGTGATTTCCTGCGGACGCTCCCGGAAGCCCATCGCCTTGAGGCCCGAGGCCACCGCCCCGCTGCTGACCACCACCACGGCGTGCCCCCGCCGTTTCAGTTCGGCAATTGCCTGCACGAGTTTGCAAAGCTGTTCCTCATCCATTTCTGCACGATCTGTGCGTGTGAGGATGCCGCTGCCGAACTTAAGGATGACTTTTCTCCCGCTCATGGTGAAATTTGTTGAATTCGCAGCATGGCGAGACCTGGGGTGTTTGCAAGTGGCCGGGGGAGAATGAGTGGCTTTGTGTATTTGGAGTCTAAGGATTCCATCCCCAGGTCGTTCATAAGGCTCGCTTTTAATGCTAAGGACCGCTAAAAATCGCGCCCTTTCCGGAAAAATAGCCTTGCTCATGTCCCGACCTATCTTGCAAACTACCATTTGTGACCTTCGCCTTAGTGGCCGTGTGCTTATGAGACCGCTTGTTTTGCTAGCCTTATTTTCCGTTGGTTCCGCGACCGTAGTTTGCGGCCAAGCTCCTCCGGCCAAGCCCCCGGTGGCTCCTGCCACGCCCGCTGCCCCAGGAACTCCCGCCACTCCTGCTGCCCCAGGGGCTCCTGCGGGTGCGATGAACAAGGAGGAGGAGATGACGCAGCTCCTCGCCGAGGCCCAGTCAGCCTTCGGCCAGCAACGTTTTGATGTAGCACTGCAGAAGCTTGCCGCCATTCATACGGCGACCAGCAACAAGGACTTTGAGGCAGTGATGTACCTGGAAGGTGCCTGCCACTTCAACCTTAAGCAGTGGGATGAAGCGATCAAATTTTTCGGCGATTTCATCACCAAATTCAAAGACAGTTCCAGTGTCAACGACGCCAAGATGGCGATTGGGGAAGCCTATCTGAACAAAGGCGACACCGAAAAAGGCGTGGCGGCGCTCAAAGAAGCGGCCGGCGTGCCTGAGCTGCGTGACCGCGCCGGATTGATGATCGCCTACCACTATAAGAAGGCCGGTCAGCCCGATGACGCTCTTGGCATCCTCGAAGTGGTGTTGAAGGATCAAACGGGTACTCCCACCCAGGAGCAACAGCAGGCGATCCTGATGGCCTCTGAGATCTACGTCGGCAAAGGCGATACTGAAAAGGCCGCCGGTATGATGGACAAGCTCCGCGCAGGTGCGTCTGCGGACGAGAGCGTGGTGCAGTTGAACGTGCTCTCCCAGCAAGTGGGCGATGCCATGCTGGAGCAGAAGCGCTATGGAGAGGCTCTCCGCGCCTACCAGAGCATGCGCCGCCAGGGGGAGTTGGTTAACATCCAGAAGAAGCGCATTTCCAAGGTTGAGCAGTGGATCACGCAGATCGCTGCCGGTGCCAAGGTTCAGTTCATGGGCAAGACCTTGTCCAAAGAGGAAGCTCAAGGGCTTCTGGACAACAACAAAAAAGTGCTCGCCGACATCGAAGGCGTCAAAGACTACGATGCCTCCATCATCTATCGTCTGGGTCAGTGCTTCTATGAGATGGGACGGCTTTACGAGTCCATGCTGGCCTTCCAGACCATCTACGACGACTTCAAGGACAACAAGGATCGCGACCGGTGTCTCTTCGGCATGATCGTGTGCAACGCTGGTTTGCAACGCGCTGGCCGTGCCTACCAGCTCTGTGAGAAGTACATGAGTGAATTTCCTGAGGGTGCCAACATCGGTCAGGTGACTGACATGTTCGGCTCCCTGGCATTTGAAAGCGGCAACATCGAAGCCGCCATCAAAGCCTTTGAGCGGGCCAAGCTCGCCAAAGATGCTGATAAAGAGCGTTTGAACTTCCTGCTCGGGGTGGTGCTTTTCGAGTCACAGCGCTTTGACGACTGCCGTCTGGCCTTTCAGGAGTTGCTGACGATCAACAAAAATTCCGCCTACAAGGATGAGGCCCAGTACCGCATCGCCTTGTCCTTTTTCTTCCAGAATGATTCACAGAAGGCTCGCAAGGCGCTTCGTGAATACGTCGCGAGCAATGCCAAAGGACAGTATCTGATCGACGCCAAATACCGCCTCGCCTTCATCGACTCCCAAGGTGGGGACAAGTCAGATGCCATGGAGCAGTTGGAAGCTCTCGTCAAAGAGGCGCCGAATGACACGAACATTGGGCAGGTCTGGTCCCTGCTTGCGGACATTTACAGCCAGATGCTAGATGAAAAGGGCAAGATCGACTACACGGCCAAGAGCCTCGAAGCCTACCGCAATGCGGTGGACAAGGCCAAGACGGAAGACGTGCTCAACTACGCCATCGATGCCGCCACCAACCTCATGGTCGACAAGAACATGTGGAAGGAGCTGTCGGAGATGTGGTCCACCTACTACCAGTCGAACAAGGACAAGCCTTCCGCTCTCAAGGCCATCTACTGGATCACTCGTGCCATGGAGCGTGAAGTGAAACGTCTTGATAGCGAAGGCAAGCCTGCCGAAGCCAAGGCCAAGGCGGATGAAAGCCGCAAGCTGGTCGCCAGCGCCATGGCACCGCATTTGGGCAATCCTTCCAACGATCAGGTGGAGGTGCTCATTCAACAGCTGGTCACCATGATGGTGCCCAAGAAACGCCCAAGAGCCGCGGCTCCTGCCACCAAGCCTGCGGCAATGGCTCCCGCTGCCGAACCTGCTGCTGCAGCAGCGGAAGGCACTCCGGCCATGGCAGCCGATGCGGGGAAAGCGACCGACGCGGCCCCAGTTCCCGCCGCTGCGGCACCGGTCATCACGTTTGAGGAAATCGAAACGGAGTTCAAGAAGCTCATGACCCCCCAGGGTGATGACAGCCTCCTCAATGGCACCGCTGCCGCTCGTATCCTCTACGGTCGCGCCCTCATTGCCCGTGCCATGCGGGACATTCCCAAGTATGAGAACCTCATGAGCATCATCCCCGATGCCGCCAAGATTGAGGAGCTCAGCCCCTTGCTTCTTTCCAGCCTGGGTGAATTGCTCAGCAAGAAGGGTGACAAGGACAAGGCTGCTGAGTGCTTCACTCAACTGCGGGCCAAATATCCGAACAGTGAGTTTGGCGACAAGGCTCCTGTGGGTCTCGGTGATATCGAATTTGACAAGAAAGAGTACCAGAAGGCGCTTGATCTCTACAACGAAGCGATCGAGAAATATTCCCAGACTTCCAGCATCCTTGAGGCGACGCTCGGCAAGGCCAAGGCCCTCCTCGCTTTGAAAAAGTATGATGATGCTGACAAGGTGTACACGACTATCGTATCCATCAAAGACTGGCGTGCAGCTCACCCTGCGGCATTGCTTGGTCTCGGTGAAGTGCATGAGGCGAAGAAGGACTTGAAGAAGGCGGTCAGCTTTTACCAGCGCATCATCCTGGCCTACCGCCGGGACAAATCCGTGCTGGCTCAGGCCTACCTCCGCGCTGCCAAGTGTTTCATCGCACTGAATGACAAGCCCAGTGCCCTGACCGTGCTCCAGCAGATGCTCGGCCAGAAGGACATCACTGAGTTTCCTGAGTTCAACGAGGGCAAGGCTCTGCTGAACAAGACCAGCATCTAATTCTCCTGTACATGTCTCCGCTCAAATCTCTCTTCCTTGTTCCGCTGGCCTGCTTGGGCTTTTCCACCCCGGCGCTCCACGCCCAGGCTCTCGTCCTTAAAGACGGCAGCCGTCTGGCCGCGAACTCTTTCTCCGTGGCTGATGGCAAAGTCAGCCGTACCGTCAAGCTCAGCAACGGCCAGGAGGCCAAAGCCAGCCTGCAACTGACGGACATCGCCCGCATGGACTGGCCGGAAGTGCGCGAAGTGCTGGAAGCCCAGGCGTTGCTGTCTGAAGGCAAGTCCAAAGAGGCCATTGAAGTTTTGACGAAGGCCAAGGACTTCTTCAAACCCTTCAAAGGCATTCCCGGCAGCCCGTACAACGATGTGTCTCTTGCTCATGTCGAGGCCTTGGATCAGGCGGGCGACTTCGATGCCCTCATCCGTGTCCTTCCTGAAGTGGAAGGCATGAAGTGGGATGAGCAGAAGAAGCTCAAGATTCGCATTCTGAAACTCAACATGGATCGTCGTACGTCCTCTGACCAGGACGCGATCCTGTCCCAGGCAGAAGACCTGATCAAAGATACCCTCGATGCTGGCATCTCCGCCCGACTGTGGATGGTGATCGCTGAGATTCACACGCGCAAAGAGCGCTGGGAGGACGCCCTCATGGCTTACCTTCATGTGCCTGTGTTCTACGGCAGCCAGGCTGCTCTTGTGCCCCAGGCGGAACTGGCGGCTGCACGCAGTCTGACCAAGATGGAGCGCTTCAAAGATGCGGTGGGTTTCTATCAACGCATCATGGAAGCCTATCCCGGTTCGGAAACGGCCGAGAACGCGAAGAAAGAAATGGCCATCTACAACGGCCGGGAAAACAAGCCCGACAAGCCGCAGAACGCCTCCAAAGATCCCTCAACGAAAACTGAATCCAAGTAATGCAACGTCAAACCATGCACACCCCGTCCATGCACACCACCCTTTCTAGTTTCAAACTCAGGCTCGGCCGATTCTTGGTCTGTGCCACCCTCGCTCTTGGTGGGCTGCAGTTGGGCATGTCCGTCGCCCACGCGGAGGAAGCCCCCGCTGCCGCTGAAGGCGCAGCCAGCACCACGATCGTCAAGCACAAGTCCATGCTGGACAAGTTCAAAGAAGGCGGCTGGGTGATGTACCCCATTCTTGGCTTCTCTGTGCTTACCATCTGGCTTTCAACGGACCTTTGGATCCGGACGGGCAAGAAGAAGCTCGCTCCTGATGCACACGTGAATGGTGCCAAGGATCTCTTCCGTATGGGCGACTACGTCGGTGCCTACCAGCATTGCAAAAACAACCCGTCCGCTTTCAGTGACACCGTGCGTGTCTCCCTGAGCTTCATCGGCGACGGCCAGCATGCAACAGAGGACGCGCTCATTGGTGAACTCAACAAGTTCAACGCCGCTACGACCACCCGAATCAACTACCTTTCCGTTATCGGTGTTTGCACTCCGATGGTGGGTCTCCTTGGTACGGTGACGGGCATGGTGACCGCGTTCGAGCACCTTGGAGCCTCCGGCGTGGGTGATCCTTCCGGTCTGTCCGCAGCCATCGGTGAAGTGTTGATCGCGACGGCCTCCGGTTTGGCCATCGCTATTCCTGCCTTCATGATGTTCTACGTGCTCCGCAACCGTCTTCAAGGTTCCTTGCACTATTGCCAGGACATCGTGGTGAGCCTGTTCCGCAAGATGCCTTACGACGACCTCAAAGATTGCCACGTGGGTGAAGAAGAGTTTTTCGCCGCCCGGCCGAACTGGGTGTCCGACGAAGACGCAGCAGCGTCAGCAGTTCCTGCTTGATCTATTTCCTGAGGCTGAAGCGACCTCTTCAGGCGCTTCAGCCTTGGTGCAGTTTTCAGTGATTCTTCACTTCAGTCTGTAACCTCTTACTTTTACACACTATGGGCGGCGGCGGCGGCAGTATGGAAAGCGGCGAACCGGAGTTTCAAATTGCTCCGATGATCGACTGTCTTCTTGTTTTGCTCATCTTTTTCATGAGCATCACCACAGCAGAGGTTCTCCAACTCGACAAGGACATCCAGCTTCCTGCGGCCCCTGAGGCCAAGAAGAAGGAGAACAGCAAGCTCTCTGAAGGAGCTTTGAACGTGAAGTGGAATCCCAAGACCCAGAAAGGCGAGCTTAACTTCGAAGGCAAAACCTATGACGATGTGGAAGTCCTTGCGGACATCCTTCGACAAAAGAAGGTCGCCACTCCGACCTACCGAGTCATCATCCGCGGAGACAAGCGTCTACCTGCCGTGGAGATTCAGAAAACCATGCAGATTCTAGGCAACGCTGGCATGGATGACCTCGCCTTCTCCGCTCTCAATCAATAGTTCCCATCCATGAGCAGCTCCAAAGGTCGCAAACAAATTGAATCGGAAGCCGTCGCTACAGGCTTCCAGATCGCCCCGATGATTGACGTGGTTTTCGTGATCATGCTTTTCTTCATGGTCATGGCGAACAGCGTCAAGGTGGAGCATGAACTGAAGACGGCACTTCCGGGTGCGGTCACTCAGCAGGCCGATCCTGATCTCGTGATGCCAGATGAGATTCTCATCAACATCTCTGAGGACGGTGCCGTAGCCATGAATGATGAGGAGTTCGACTCCGCAACGGATCCCAAGCTCCCCTCCCTTACGGACAGCCTGATCAAGTTGAAGAAGGATGCGGACCTCCGCGGCAGCAAAGTGCTCGTCACCTTGCAGACTGAGGAGCAGACCAAGTATGACCGTATCATTCAGGTCATGAACTCACTGGCTGCAGCCCGTATCGCCAACGTGACCTTCACGGTTGGCTCCGAGGAAATGTAGCCTTCAGCGCATCAGTTGTTATTTCAAATCCCACGACCCGTTTCTGGGCGTGGGATTTTTTATGCTCATACACGGAGGCGCTCCCAGTCGCTGTCGCGTTCTTTGT
>JBGGMQ010000492.1:0-10809 GCA_041287975.1 Verrucomicrobium sp.
TCGGCCCCACGCGTGGGAGAGATTGCGGACAGCCTGGGGGTCTCCGTGAGCCTGCTGCGGCAGCGCTTTCTGGAGGCACTGGGGATCAGCCCCAAAGAAGAAGTGGACCGGGCCCGGCTGGATATCATCCGCCACTGGCTGGGCACGACAGAGCTGGGTCCCGGGGAGATTGCAGACAAAACAGGTTTCCTCGATGCCGGCGAACTTCGGCGGTTCTTCCGGCGGGGGACTGGACTGACGTTGCAGGAGTTCCGGTCTTCCCGGCAAAAGAGTGCCTTTTCAAAAGGCCGGGCACGAACCGGGGAATAGAACTTATCGCACACTCAGCCCTGTACTGGCGTGCGACGACTCCGTCGCAGAAGCATCGAACCGGCCGCGATCACCAGCAGCACGGCCCGCGAAGGTTCGGGGACGATGGAGAATTGAAACGCATAGGTGCGTGAAAGGCTGGGGTTGCTGATGCCTCCAAACGTCTGCCCGGCTCCTGCAGGCGGCGTGAAGGATGAGTCGTGATCTGTCAGTCCCCCCACATCTTGCAGATAAGCCACCCGGCCATTTGCATCCGTGAAGAAGCCACCATACACCGTCTGATCGGACGCCAGAGTGAACGTACCGTCCGCATAGTCGGTGCCAACTCCTCCCAATGCGGAATTGACGGCATTTCCCTGCCAGAGAATCTGATAGTTTGATCCCACCTTGGTGGCGAGAAACGGCGTGACAGTCCCGGTGGCACTCATGCCGTTGAAGGAGAAATTCGTCACGGAGTAAGTCCCGGCAGAAAAAGCGATCGTGTTGGAAAGATCCACATTCAGACGTGTGCCAGCTCCGTCGGCATTGATGCTGGAAATGAGGCGCGGACCCAGGGTGGTGGCCAGATCAACATCGACTCCGATGCCAAATGAATAGGACCGAACGAGATTTGCGTTCCCGAAAGCAGTGATGGCTCCCGTTGAGCCTTTCACATTGGGGTTGGTAAACGCTCCGCCCTGGTGATCGGTGCTGCCGTTGTTTGTGTAGGCAACCGTTACCCAACTGCCAGTGACCGCAGCCCGTGAGTAGAATCCGGCGTAGACTGTCGCGGTAGTGGAAAGTGAGAAACCGCCGAGTGGATTGCTCGTAACAGTGCCGTTGGAGGAGGTCACCGCTGAGCCTGTCCAGATCACCTGGTAACGATTGTCCGCAAGAGTGTAGCCATCCTGCACCATCACGAGGAAAGGCGTCACCGTGCCATTGGCATCCCGGCCTGCAAAAGTGAAGTCAGACACCTGATAGTTTCCCGGACCCAGGGCCTGCCCTGTGAGGGGTGAATCAGAGATGTTCATCCTGTCGCCACCCTCTGAGCCTGCTGCTCCGAGCAGTGGCCCTGGCCCGATCAGGGTGGAGCCATGCACTGCTCCCGCAAATCCACAGGCGACCACAAAGGCAGGAACCCTGTGAATGAACTGGAAAAACCGGGTGGGAAGGGACTGGGGAAGCTGCAAAAACATGGGGGCAGCAGCTATTCGCCCCCAGCTAAGAC
Source organism: Verrucomicrobium sp. (assembly GCA_041287975.1). Classification (GTDB taxonomy): domain Bacteria; phylum Verrucomicrobiota; class Verrucomicrobiia; order Verrucomicrobiales; family Verrucomicrobiaceae; genus Verrucomicrobium. The sequence goes on from JBGGMQ010000492.1 coordinate 1,520, forward strand.
AATCTTGCAGATGAACCGCAGAAAATGGAGGCTCAAAGGCCGCCTCAGCCGCGTCACTTGATGGCCAGGAAACCCGCCACGGTGCACAGGATGGCAATGATGGCGGCGACGAGGGATTCCCCCGCCACGAAGCCCTAGGCCACGGGTACACTGAAGGTTTCCGCCTGCTGAGTACGGCTCCTTGCCCAAGCCCAGGCAATGACGGCCCCCAGTGCGAATGCGATCGCATTCTGCAGGGGTATCACAAGGCCTAGGCCAAGCCCCATCGCCGATGGCAGCCACCGGCGGAGCCTGGGAGCAAGGCGCTCCAGCACCGGGATCAGGACGCCGATAAAGGCCCCAACGACAATAGCGACCACCGCGGTGTAGGGCAGCATGTGTACGCCCTGGGTGAGCAGGTCTGAGACCGCTTTCCACATGTTGGCCGCCGGGGGATTATACGCCTCCAGCGCGGCACGATCGGGCACGAGAGCGTACCACGCGGGGACGATTGCAAGCGTGCCAAAGAAGACACCGAAGAACTGGGCCAAAAACTGCCGACGAGGGTTGGCACCGAGGAGATAACCACTCTTCAAGTCCGTCAACAGGTCGGCCGCGCTCGCCCCTGCGGCAGAGGTCATGCCCGCAGACATAAGGTTAATCGTGGCATTGCCCGAGGCTCCAGGGAGAGCGGCGTAAACCAACTGGGTCACCTTGCCCATGGCTCCGATTGGGGTGGTGTCGGTCTCGCCGGTAGCCCGGCAGCAAACCAGGGCCGCCAGGAAGGACATGGCCACCGCGAGAAGCCCCAACGGCACGGCGATATGAAACGCAAACCATTGCATGATGACCAGCCCGACCGTTACGGGAATCATGCCGACTACCAGCCAGCGGAAGGGCACCTCGACATCTGCCACGGGATCCTTTGCGGTGCTCGTGTCTGCTTTCCGGGTACGATTGCGAAAGGCTCGCATCAGCGTGGGCCATTGCAGCGCCACTGAGGTCAAGCTGGAAAAGACCATGATCGCGGTGCCGCCCCACAACGCCCAGCGCACGGGGTTGATGACGGTACTGCCGGTGGCAAATGAAGGCACATACCCCGCGACCGAGGCCTGGACCTGATCAAGATGCAGCAACCAGGGAACCAGGCCAAAATACAACACCGCCGACGCAGCGAGCATGGAGAGGGAAACCTTCACACCAACGATCATGCCGGCACCGATCAACAAGACGCTGGGTTCGAGGGCAAAACCTGCGAGCCCCACGCCCCGCACGGGCTGGAGCGAGGTCGGGAGGGCAATGCTCTCTGGAATGCCAGCCCAGCGCAAAATGCCCTCCAGCCAGGGTTGAGGGCGGCCCCCATGCCGCAGGACCTCCGCCAAGGTGCCGACAGTGCGGAGCAAGCCAACGACTCCCCCAATGATGAGCGCACCCAAAAGCGACCAGGCTTTGTGCACGGCGGTCACCCCCTCCGCATAAAGGCTCCGCAGCGTCTCGGCGGCAGCGATGCCGCTGGGAAAGGCAAGCTGTTCGTGGTTGATCATTTGCCGCTTCATCGGAATGGCAATCAGCACACCAAGAATGGCGGTAAGCAGGACAATGGCTCCCAGCACATACCAGGGCTGGTGCATGCCGCTCGTGAGCAACAAGGCACCAAAGGCGGTGCCGACTGTGCCACCCGTAGAAAAGCCCGCCGCCGAGGCCGTGGACTGCATGCAGTTGTTCTCCAGCAGGGTCATCCGGCTCAACCGCCCGCCTGAGAGAAACCGCAGTCCGTTCCAAAGGACATAGGAAAGCACACAGGCTGTGATGGCCACGCCAAAGGCCCAGCCCAGCTTCAGTGTGGTGTACAGATTGGAAAGGGACATGAACATGCCCAGCACGCCTCCCACCAGTACGGCACGGAAGGTGAGCTGGGGGTGATCGTCCCCTTGATAGACATGCTTCCGCCAGTGTTCATCCAGTTGTTCCGGGGTGGCATCCAGGGGAGGTTCAGGAGCAGGCAGGAGAGAGACGGGAGCGTGCATGGACGGGAGGGATGACGTAGCGGCTTTCCTCCTTAGACCGTGGCCCCGGCCATGCTTGCCGCTGCCTGTTGCAGGCTCTGTTCTGCAAGGCGTTTGGCCGCCTGTTGCGGCAGCAGGCGCTCCGTCTCGCAGAGGGCGAACACTTTCAGCACCGTGCGGTAGATGTTCCTGGTCAGCTCCTGGGCCCGATCCTGGCGGTATTCCCCTTCTCTCTCCACTGAGATGTTGATGATGCCGCCTGCATTGGCGACAAAGTCAGGAACATACAAGATGCCGCGCTGATGCAGCGCCTGTCCGTCCCGCTCTTCATCCAGGAGCTGGTTGTTGGCCGCCCCGGCCACGACAGCACAGCGTAGTTGCGGGATGGTGGTGGGATTCAAGGTGGCCCCAAGGGCGCAAGGGGCATAGACATCCACAGGGGTGGTGTACACCTCCGCAGCCGTCACCATGCGGGCTCCGGCCACGACCGCCTTGCGCAGTGAGTCTGCATTCACATCATGAGCCAGGACCCGGGCACCTTCGTCTACGAGCAGCTTGATCAGACCCAGCCCCACATTGCCCGTACCCTGCACCATGATGCGACGACCTGAAAGCTCCTCGCGCCCCGTGGCCATCTTCAGCGCAGCCTTGATGCTCAGCAGCGTACCGAGTGCCGTGAAGGGAGACGGGTCTCCGCTCTGCCCGGTGAGCCCCGCCACATGGGAAGTGGACTGCCCGATGATCTGGATGTCCCGGGTGCCAATACCCACATCCTCCGCGGTGATGTAGCGACCACCCAGTGATTCCACGAACTCCCCAAACTTCGCCAGCAGGGCGTCCGTCTTGTGCCGGCGGCTGTCACCCAGGATGACCGCCTTGCCGCCGCCCAGGGGCAGTCCGGCGGCAGCGGACTTGTAAGTCATGCCCCGGGAAAGGCGCAGGACGTCAAAGAGTGCTTCATCCGTGGAGGCATAGTTCCACATGCGCAAGCCCCCCAGAGCAGGCCCCAACCGGGTGTCATGCACCGCGATGATGGCCCGCAGGCCCGTGGTGGCGTCGTTGCAGAAAAGGACCATTTCATGACCGGCAAAAGCCTGGTGGGAGAAGACATCCATGGAGTTCGTCAGGGTGGGCAAGGCACAAAGAACAATCAAGCGGCTACCACATCCATGACCGGCACGGTCAAAGGTGGGACTTCATTTTTCACTTTGGGCGAGGAAATAGATCCTGGCAGCAGCCCATAGCGGTGCAGAGTCTGGGAGACAGCCTGCTCCCGCACCCAGCGGGTAAGTTCCACCCTCCCCTCGCCTACTACGGGCGCATCAATCCAGTTCAGTCCTGCTTCGTAAGCGGCCAGCAGTACGGCATCTGACACAGGGGCCACCGTACGAAGGAATTCGCAAGAGGCAGCCAGGGAAGGAAGTCGCGCGATAAACGCAGCCTCTGTTTCCCGAGATGCCACACTCACTTCCAGACGCACTCCGGCGGTGAGCGCCGCCAGTCTCGCCAGCTCCAGGGTAGTGGCGTCAGCCTCCTGCAGGCGCAAGACAACACCTTGGGCGGGACGGTAGCGGAAGGTGTTCGCTTCACACTGCAGACCGGACGGATCATGGGCGACCGAGAAATGCTGCTTCCATGCCTCGGCATAGTTGGCAGCGGCCGCGTTGAGCGCCACAGGCCGGGCATCCACAAGCCGGGTGAACAGAGAGACGTAGTTGGGTCCGCCCGCCTTGGCACCTGGCCCGATGGCGGAGCGCTTCCAGCCACCAAACGGCTGCCGTTGCACAATGGCACCCGTGATGGAGCGGTTCACGTACGCATTGCCTACTTGCACCCTGGCCTGCCACGTTTGGATTTCCGCCTCATCCAGGGAGTGAATGCCACCCGTCAGCCCAAAGGGAGTGTCATTCTGCCAGTTGATGGCCTGCTCCAGGCTGGAGGCACGCATGAGACCCAGCACAGGGCCGAAGCACTCCGTGCGGTGGAACCACGAACCCGCACGCACGCCAAGCTTGATCCCCGGTGACCAGAGGCAGGGATCGTGAGGATGCTGGCGGGGTTCTAGGAGCCACTCCTCCCCTTCCTCCAGCGTAGTCAGCGCCCGCTGCAGAGCCGGTGAAGCCTCACGGATGAGCGGGGTGACGATGCTGGCGGGATTGATCGACGGGCCGACGGCGAGGCTGGCCGCGGCGTCACGCAACTGGCGGCGGAAAGCGGGGTCGTCGTAGACCTCGGCCTCTAGGATCGCAAGACTGGCGGCACTGCACTTCTGCCCGGCATGACCGAAAGCTGACTTCACGAGATCCTTGATGGCCAGATCACGGTCCGCCTGAGCCGTGATGACCAGGGAATTTTTGCCGCTGGTCTCAGCATACAAACGCAGGCTGGGGCGCCAACCCTGGAACATGCGGGCCGTCTCATACCCACCCGTGAGAACCACTGCGGAAATACGTGGATCGCAAATGAGCGAGCGCCCGATGTCGCCGTCTTCACAAGCGAAAAACTGAAGCACCTCACGCGGAACACCTCCACGCCACAGTTGCTGCGCGAGCCTCCAGGCCGTGGCCTGAGTTTCAGGTGCCGGCTTGAGGATGACGGTGTTCCCGGCCATGAGGGCAGCCAGCACTCCTCCGCACGGAATGGCATAGGGGAAATTCCAAGGCGGTGCGACAACCACGACACCCAAGGCACTGGCCTCGATGCGGCTGGAAGGCCGGTAGTCCGCATAGTAGCTGGCGAAGTCGATGGCTTCTGATACTTCGGCATCTGATTCGGCCGCTGCCTTTTTGCCATCATGCACGAGCAGTGCCACAGTCTCAAAGCGTTCTTGCCGCATGACCCCGCTACATTGCCGGAGCAGCCGGGACCGCTTCTCGAAGCCGAGCGTTTCCCAGGCCATCTGAGCAGATGTAGCGATGTGAAGCACCTGCTCGAGCAAACCCGCAGGAGGCAATGCCTCAGGACGGTAGGCCCTTAAGGCACGGGTGAGCAATTCCCGCTGACGGCGCTGGGTCCAGTCGGTGTCTGGAGCATTCTCAAAACCTTCGGAGGGAAACGCCTTGGCCAGGGCACGGTAGGAGCCCGCGAAGACCTGCTTCCTCTGGGCCCATCCTGTGAGGAAACGGTGCTCCTGGAGATGCCACGCATCACTGTCAGGTGTGAGAGCAAAGAGGTCTCGCAGGAAGTTGTCGGGGGCTGTGTTCTCATCCAGGCGACGGACGAGGTAGGCCATGGCACTGTGAAAGTCCGCCTGCTTTACGACAGGAGCGTACACGAGCAAACCTCCTGCCTCCTCCTGCACGACGCGGGCCTGGGGATTGGCCATGCCTTCCAGCATCTCGAGCTCCACCAGCGGCAGAAGACCGGGCTGTTCCCGCAGTTCCAACGTGAGAGCCGCATCGAAGAGGTTGTGCGTGGCCACGCCCAGGCGTACAGCCCGGGCATTCTCCGGACGACAGCCGAACTCCAGCATCCGCCGGAAATTGGCGTCGGTGTCAGCTTTGCAGCCATAAGGAGCGGCATTCCACCCATGCAACTCGGCATCGACCTTCTCCATGGCCAGGTTGGCTCCTTTTACCAGGCGCAGTTTAACCGGGGCACCTCCACCGGCGACGCGGAGACGCGCCCAGGTGGTCAACTCCTGTTGTGCTGCCCAGGAGTCTGGCAAATAAGCCTGCAGCACGATGCCAGCACGCAGGCCATGAAACTCAGGCTCGTTAAGCGTGCGCTGGAAAGCGGCCAGCGTGAGCTCCAGATCACGGTACTCTTCCATGTCCAGATTCACGAACTTCTGCCCCGGCAGCGCGGCTCGATAGAGCCTTCTGAGCCGGGTCTGCACGGCATTGAGAGTGCCCTCCCAGTCCACCAGATTGATCTGGCTGTAGATGGCCGAGATCTTTACCGACACGTAATTCACACCTGGATTGGCAAGGAGTTCGAGGATCGACTCCAGGCGGTGGTCTGCCTCCTCCTGGCCTAAAACGGCCTCTCCCAACTGGTTCAGATTGACCCTTGTGCCCCGGTTGGACCGGCTCTTCAAGTAGCGGCGCAGAGGCCCTTTCTCACCCGCCAGAATGACGCGGGCACTATCGCGACGAAGCTGCCGGGCCACCCCGTTCATGACAACCCCGGGAAGGTACTCGGAAACCACGGCACCGACTTTCAAGAGCAGCCGCTGGAATCCTGTCAGGTAGCAGGGTGCGCCGAACTTCTGCAAGACTTCGCGGAAGCGTCTGGCTTGCTGGACAGGTCGGGAGCTCCGGAACACCCGGTCGACCATCTCCAGAGTGAAGGCCTTTCCCAGAGTGTCGCCGACCATGCCAGCCATCTTCCCAGCCTCCGCCCGCTCAGGGTGGGACTGTTCATGAAGGGCTGCGTCCAGCATTCGGGACGCCCGGACCACGGCACGAGAACTCAGGTCATTCATGACTCCAGCGTCACCCGGTTTCCGCTGAGGGTCTTGGCATTTTCCGATATATTGGATGCCGAATTTGCACAAAAGGCAATTACCTGTCATGATTCGGCCCGTGAAGAACGCCGACTCACTTCGCGAATCTGTCTTTGCCTACGCCCCTGCCTTGGTGGTGGCCGAGAAGCTTTTTGAGAGCTTTGACGACGCCGTCTTTTGCGTCAAAAACCGGAACCGACAGTATGTCGCGGTGAATCGGGCGCTGGTGCGCCGGGTGGGAGCGACCGACAAATCCGCCCTCCTCGGCCGCACCGCCAAGGAGCTCTTCCCCACCCTGCTCGCGGCTGGCTATGAGCAGCAGGACGAGGCCGTCTTCAGCACAGGCCAGGAGATCCATGACAAACTGGAAATGGTGACGAACGCGGACGGTAGCCCGGGCTGGTATCTCGCGCAGAAGGTACCGGTGCATGACCGTCAAGGCCGGGTCATCGCCCTGGCAGGTATTTCCCGTGATCTGAAAGCCCCCGCCAATGAGGACCCCCGGTTGGCCGTGATCGGGAGCATCATAGAGCGGATCCAGAAAGACTATGCGGAACCTCTGCGGATCGAGGAAATGGCGGACAGCGTCCGCATGTCCCTGAGCCAGCTGGAGCGGCGCATGCGGGCAGTGCTGCACCTCTCCCCCCGGCAGTTTCTCACAAAGACTCGCATCGATGCTGCCGCCGCCATGCTGCGGGAGACGAAGGTTCCGCTCGGCGATGTCGCCACTGAATGCGGATTTTATGATCAGGCGATGCTCTGCCGGCAGTTCCGTGCGGCGACAGGGCTGACGCCGGGACAGTATAGGGAGGGGTTGCTATAGCAAAACTCCAAATGCCAAATGAGAAAATTCAAATCGGTTGGGAACGGCGCCCCACTTAGATCTGGTGAAACAGTGTCTCCACGGCGCAGACCTCGCGAATCTCCCTCTCCGATCCGCATCCATGGTTGGAGTTCCGCTTTTAAGCGGGTCAGTGCGCATGCGATTGAACTCAGCTTCCTTGAACCTCAGTCCAGGTCCGGTTGTGGTCGGACAATTCAACCCTTCCGGCGCACGGATTTCTTTGCCACAGGCGGTCTCACCCCATCGCGCTGGATGATCGCCTTCACTTCCTCCGCGAATGCCCGCGCGGCAGCGGTGCGGTGCCCGCCGGCGGTCCAGACCAAACCGACACGACGGAAAGACAGGTCGCCGGCATCGTCTGCAAGGGCCCGCACTTGCAGGTCGGGATGCTTCGCCCACTGCACGGCTGACTCTGGAAGAAGAGTCACCATGCCGGTCTGGCGGATGGTGGAGAGGACCCCTTCGATGGAGTTCATTTCCACCGCAGGATTGAGTTGGTGGTCCAGTCGCTGCAAGGCCACGCTCTCAACGACGAGCTCACGGGTGCAGAAACCGTGACTGAGCAATACCAGAGGCTGGGCCAGCATGTCGGCAAGCGTGATTTTACGCTGGGCTTCCAGGGCGTGACGTTCCGGCAGGATCGCCACGAGACTCTCCACAAACAGTGGCTCGGTCTCCAGCCGACTGCTGTTTTTAGCGGAAAGGAAACTGATTCCCAGATCCAGCCGTCCTGCCAGCAGTTCCGACTCCAGAGTCTCCATAGGCAGTTCACGGATGGACACTGACACCTTGGGGTGACGGTTGCGGAAAGCACTCACGGCTTCGGGAACGACGGCAACATTCACGGTCGAAACGATACCCACCCGCAACTGCCCGCTTTGTACGGACTGCAACTCTGCGATGCCACGCCGGGCATCTTCCAATTCCCGGAACATGACGAGTGATCGAGCACGCAGGATCTCCCCTGCCGCAGTCAGACGTATCGTCCGGCTCAGGCGCTCCAACAGTATCGCCCCCATCTGGGCTTCGAGTTGCTTGATCTGATGTGACAACGTGGGTTGGGATACATGCAGTGATGCGGCAGCGCGGTGGAAGTTGCCGGTTTCTGCCACTGCTAAAAAGTACCGCAAGTGACGGAGTTCAGTGACGCCTTCTTTGATCGATGTCATCTATCACTACGATTAAATCAAGAGATTGGAAGAATCAACAGAATTGCAGAATGTGCCTCATGCAATCGACATCTGAACAAGATACCCCTACGCAGAAGCTCACAGGTCTGCCGCCAGCGCTGTACGCGTTGACCGTTGGCTCCTTCGGCATCGGCACCACGGAATTCGTCATCATGGGGCTTCTGCTTCAGGTGGCGGCGGACCTGCAGGTAACCATCGCGGCAGCGGGACTGCTCATCAGCGGCTACGCCCTGGGTGTCTTTGTGGGCGCGCCTGTACTGACACTACTGACGAGTCGACTGCCCAGAAAAGCGGTGCTGATGGGTTTGATGATTCTGTTCATCCTGGGGAACGTCGTCTGCGCTCTGGCTCCCAACTATGCAGTTCTCATGGTCGCGCGGGTGATCACCGCACTCATGCACGGGACTTTTTTTGGTGTGGGAGCGGTGGTGGCCACCAGCTTGGTGCCTGAAGACAAGAAAGCGTCTGCCATCTCCATCATGTTCACAGGGCTGACCATCGCCACCCTGCTGGGAGTGCCGGCGGGGGCCTGGCTGGGCCACCACTACGGATGGCGCGCCACCTTCTGGGCAGTGAGCGCCATTGGCGTGCTGGGATTCCTTGCCATCACACTACTGGTACCGAAGCAAGCAAGCCACGGTGAGCGCACCAGCAACGTCCGGGAAGAACTCCGTGCAGTGTTGAGGCCCCAGGTACTATTGGGCCTGCTCATCACGGTACTGGGTTGGGTGGGAGTGTTCGCTGTCTTCACTTACATCGAACCCATTCTAACCAAAGTCACGGGATTTGCCCAGGAGGCCGTCTCCCCGATTCTTTTCGCCTTC
>JBGGMQ010000493.1:0-5075 GCA_041287975.1 Verrucomicrobium sp.
CCGCCCAATGCCAAGCTCTGGCCAAGGAACTGGGGGTAGTCATCATCGCCTCTCTGTTCGAGAAGCGCGCCCCCGGCCTGTATCACAACACCGCTGCCATCATCGATGCCGACGGCACTTATCTGGGCAAGTACCGGAAGATGCACATCCCCGAAGATCCAGGGTTCAACGAGAAGTTCTACTTCACTCCTGGAGACCTTGGCTACCGGGTCTGGGACACCAAATTCGGACGCATCGGCGTGCTCGTCTGCTGGGATCAGTGGTACCCCGAGGCCGCCCGCCTCACAGCGATGGCCGGAGCGCAGATCCTCTTCTACCCCACTGCCATCGGTTGGCTGAAGTCGGAAAAAGACAGCCTCGGCACCTCCCAGCACTGTGCTTGGGAAACGGTCCAGCGCGGCCACGCCGTCGCCAATGGCTGTTACCTCGCCGCGGTCAATCGCGTCGGCACCGAAGAGGAAACCGAGTTCTGGGGCCAGTCTTTCGTCGCCAGCCCGTATGGTGAGTTCGTTGGGAAGGCTTCCTCCGACAAAGAAGAGGTGCTCATCGTCCCCTGCGACCTCAAGGCCGTGGAAGACTTCCGCCGCATCTGGCCCTTCTTCCGTGATCGACGTATCGACAGCTATGATGACGTCACGAAGCGCTGGCGCGATGGTGAATGAGGCGGCCTTTTTTAGACAGGATTGACAAGATTTTTGAAGGATTAACAAGACGGGGGACTCCCTGTCTTGTTGATCATTGTCCGGATAATTTGGCCGCTTGAGGCTAACGTGAAGCTCTCTCGCTTTCGATTCGTCTCTTGATGCGTTGAATGACCTTGGAGAGGGGGACCTCACGGTCGTCATCAGGGCCAATTCGCAGGCGAATGGCGCGCTTTGTCCTCACGACCTCCAGAATGTGCTTTGAGGAAGGTTCCCATCCTGCGTCTGGATCATACGTGTACGTTGGGATGCCGTTGTCGTCACAGAAGACTTGAATGGCAGTTTGATCGTCCTTCTGAACAAGATACGCCCTCCATAAATCCTGAGCTGCCTTGGGTGCAGAATGGGACTCCTCAGGGGTGAAGAGGTTGGTCAAGGTGGGATAGCTCGCCATATCAGTGATGCTGGTTCGTAGATCAAATCGAGTCTGGCTGATCGTCGCCTGATAAGCCTGCCAGATCACCGAGGACATGAGGTCGGCGTTGTAGATGCCTTTCCGGCGGAAGTAATTTTTCAGCCGTGGACTTTTGCCGGTGCCAAGGATCCACATGTTGCGGATTTGCATGAGCAACGGGCGGCTGGCCATTCCTCGTTCCTCCGCAGAAAGCTTGTCCCATTCCGGAGCCAGCAACTCACCCAAGGCGACCACGGCGTCGCGGACGTCATAGGGCACATAAATGGTCTCTGCCGTTTCCTCAGCCTGCAAGTTTGCCTGGGTACTGCCCACACTCAGACAAACTGCGATCAGCAGCGGTTTCAATGCTCGCATCGAGTTCATGTGGCGAGGTTGCCAACAGAAATGGATTGAGTCGAGCAGGTTTCTCGCTTTGGAAGGGGAGCAATGTCTGCAAGCAACGCCACCCCCGACTCAAGCGAAAACTACTTCATGCCCGCTGAGTGGGCTCCGCAGGAGGCCGTGTGGCTTTCCTGGCCCGCCAATCGCGAGAGCGCCCCGGAGACGCATGAGGCCCTGCAGGCCAAGTTCGGGGAGATTGCCTCGGTGATTACCAAGTTCGAGCCTGTGCGCATCAATGCCGCTGGGGAGTGGCACAAGCGCATCTGGGCCTCCATCGAGGCGCAGAAGGGTGACATGTCCAAGGTGGAGCTCTACGAGCACCCGACCAACGACGTCTGGTGCCGGGACCACGGTCCGATCTTTGTGAAGCACAAGGAAACCGGCAAGCTGGCGCTCACGGACTGGCAGTTCAATGCCTGGGGCGGCAAGTTCCCGCCATGGAACCTCGACAACGAAGTGCCTGAGCGCATCGCCAATGCCCTGGATCTGCCTCGATTCGCCTCACCCATGATTCTCGAAGGTGGGTCGATTGAGGTGAACGGTGAGGGCGTGCTGCTCACCACGGAGGCTGTGCTGCTCAACAAGAATCGCAATCGCGAGTGGTCGCGCAAGGAGATCGAGGCTGAGATCAAGCGGCACCTCGGCATCTCCAGCATCTTTTGGCTGCGCGAGGGTATCGAAGGTGATGACACCGACGGGCACATCGACGACATCACACGCTTCGTGCGCGAGGACGTCGTGTTGACCATGGTGGAGAAGCGTCAGAGCGATGCCAACTACCGTATCCTTGAGGAAAACCGCGAACGTCTCGTCGATCTGCGGACGACCAAGGGCAGCAGGATCGAGGTGCTAACTCTGGAAATGCCCGAGCCCCTTCGCCCAAAAGCCGGCTGGCGACTGGACCGTCTTCCCGGCAGCTATGCTAATTTCCTTATCGTGAACGGCGGCGTTCTCGTGCCAGTTTTCGATCAAGGCAAACGCGACGACCACGCCCTCGGCTTCATCCGTGAGTGTTTTCCCGGTCGCGAAGTCATTGGCATCGAGTGCTCAGACATCGTCTTCGAAGGCGGGGCGCTGCATTGCATTTCCCAGCAGCAACCGCGGTAGCGGGGCTTTTTTAGACAGGATTGACAAGATTTTTTAGAGATTAACAAGATCGGATTTGGTTGGAGGTCTTGTTAATCTATTCAGCGCTGTGTAACCCAATCCTGTCCAGCGAAGCGCCTAGACCAGCGCAGCGTCTAAACCAACGTAGTGTCTCAACAGGCCGCTTGCGGCCCTTCAACTTTCTCCCTTCTTGCTTTCCTCGAACTGCCTTCTCCAGTGATCGAGCCGCTCCTTCACCCGCGCCTCCATGCCGTTGTCACTGGGTGAGTAGTAGATGCGGCCTTCGCCTTCGGGGAGGTAGGACTGGGGTACATAGCCGCCTTCGTAGTCGTGGCTGTATTTGTAGCCCTCGCCGTGACCGAACTGCTTGGCGCCCTTGTAGTGACCGTCGCGCAGGTGCTTGGGCACGGCAAGGGTGCGGCCATTTTTGACGTCATCCATGGCCTTGCCTATGGCGACGGTGGTGCGGTTGCTCTTGGGGGCTGTCGCCAGATACACCGTGGCATGAGCAAGGATGAGGGCCGCTTCCGGCATACCGATAAACTCTGCTGCGTGCTGGGCGGCCACAGCCACGCGCAATCCATTGGAGTCTGCCATGCCAATGTCCTCACTGGCAGAGATTACGATCCGTCGGGAAATGAAGCGGATGTCCTCACCCGCGTAGAGCATCTTGGCCAGCCAGTAGATGGCGGCATCCGGATCAGAGCCACGGATGGATTTGATGAACGCGCTGATCGTGTCGTAGTGCGCGTCACCATCTCCGTCGTAGACGACGGTCTTCTGCTGCACGGACTCTTCAGCAATGGCGAGGTCAATGACGACACGCCCCTCCGCATTCGGTGGGGTGGTCAGCGAGGCTAGTTCCAGAGCATTCAGGCACTTGCGCCCATCGCCATCACAGATGTTGGCAAGGTGTCGCTTGGCCTCCGGAGTAACATCGACATTCAGACTGCCCAAACCGCGTTCCGGATCGGCGATCGCCTGGTCCATCATTCGTTCCAGGTGCTCCACGCTCAGCGGCTCCAGGGTGAACACCTGGGACCGGCTCACCAGCGGACTGTTGATGTAGAAGAAGGGATTGTGCGTAGTCGCTCCGATAAACCGCAGAGATCCGCGCTCCAGGTGCGGCAGCAGTACATCCTGCTGGGCCTTGTTGAAGCGGTGGATCTCATCCACAAAAAGAACAGTGCCGATCCCATTGAGCCGTTCCTCTTTCTCCGCGGCATCCGCCACCATCCGGATCTCCGCCACGTTGCTCTCCACCCCGCTGAGGGTGACAAAGCGGGAGTGTGTCTCGTGGGAGATGATTGTGGCCAGGGTGGTTTTACCCACGCCAGGCGGTCCGTAGAAGATCAGCGAGGAGAACCGGTCCGCGATGATGGCGCGACGCAGCAACTTGCCCTCCCCAAGAATGTGCTCCTGTCCCACGTACTCCGTCAGGCTTCGCGGACGCATGCGCGCCGCCAGAGGGGCGTGACGGGAAAAGACAGCCTTGCCCTTCGGCGGCATTTGCGCGCGCGCCCGACGAGGGGGCGCGTCGTCGTCTTCGGGGTTGAAAAAGTCGTCCATCGGAATCAAAAACATCGCGCACAGGGGAGGGGAGGGCAACGGCAAAGCAGACTCCAACGAAACCACAAAAATCCAGACAAAATTGATAGGGAATCTTGAAATATCGTTTGGAAGAGCTAAGGGCAGCGCGTGAAGATCTCCAAGAAAGCTGAATACGCCCTGCGCGCTGTGCTGGCCATGAGCCGCAGTGCTACGGGGACGATATTCTCCATCCAGTCCCTGGCCGATGAAGAACGCATCCCGCTGAAATTTCTGGAACAGATCCTTCTCATCCTGCGCAAAGGCGGCATCATGCACAGCCGACGCGGTGCTGGCGGCGGCTACCAGCTCGTCCGCCCTGCAACCCGCATCACGGTTGGCGAGGTCCTCGAACTCGTCGATGGCCCCATCGAATTGCTCCCCGATGGCAATTCCCTCTCCCCTGGCCTCACGTCTGCCTTCCAGGAACTCCAGTCCGTCATGCGTGTCTGGCTCACCAAGATGACCCTCGCCGACATCATGCAACGCGAGCAAGCCCGCGGGGCCGTGAGTTTTGATATTTAGGGCGGCCAAGCTTTTCTGCGTCCTAAAGAAGTGCGCGGGTATTCTACCTAGCACCTCCCAAGCGATCCCTGTATAACCGCAGACAGGGTTGGAGTACCGTCCCGCATGCGGGACGGATCAGGGTCGCACTGTGCGATGACGTGCTCTTTAAGGAAGAACACCCATTCCACGTATTTCGTGTTCGACCACAAAAGGAATCTTGGGAAGAACCCAGCATCTCCATCCCCTCAAAATGTCACCCCGCATCGCGGGGGCAGTCACTTGGTGGAGGCGAGGGGAGTTGAACCCCTGTCCGAACCACCTTTCATGAAAGCGTCTCCATGCTCAGGCAATAATTTGATCTCGAAGTCCAGCCTCCC
>JBGGMQ010000494.1:0-3150 GCA_041287975.1 Verrucomicrobium sp.
TGATGCGAGCCTTCCTCACGGTGCTGGGCGTCATCATCGGCGTGGCGGCAGTGATCACCATGGTCACGCTTGGGCAGGGCACGACCCAGGCTGTGAAAAACCAGATCTCCAGTCTGGGGAGTAATCTCCTCGTTCTCCGTCCCGGCTCGGGTTTCGGCACGCGCTCCAGTTCCGCAGGGGTGCCCAGATTCACGGTCGCCGATTCCCAGGCAATTACCGAGCAGGTTTCTGGCATCGCCGCCGTGGCCCCAGTAGCCCAGACTTCGCTCAGTACGATCTACCTCCAGACCGCCCGCTCTACTCAGATTACGGGCAGCACCCCGGTCTATTTCCAGATTGGCAAGTGGACGCTCAAAGAAGGCCGGCTCTTCACAGATTTCGATCAGCGCTCCGGAGCCGCTGTCTGCGTCATCGGCGAGACCGTGCGCCGTCAACTCTTCGGCTCGGACGATCCTATCGGGGCCAAGATCCGCATCGGCAAGTCCTCATGCGAAGTGATCGGCCTCCTCGTGGCCAAGGGCCAGTCCGGCATGGGTGACCAGGATGACACCATCGTCGTCCCCCTCTCCACCCTGCAGCGCCGCCTCACCGGACGCACCTCCGTGCATTCCGTGAACCAGATCAACATCTCTGCGGAGGACAATACCAACAGCGATGCCATGATCGGCGAGATCACCTCCCTCATGCGGCAGCGGCGCAGCCTGAGCCCGAATGAGGACGACAACTTCTCTGTCTTTGACACCCGCCAGATCGCAGAAACCCTCAGCTCCTCCACCAGGATGATGACCATGCTCCTGGCCGCCGTGGCTGGCGTCAGTCTCCTCGTCGGCGGCATCGGCATCATGAATATCATGCTGGTGTCAGTGACTGAACGCACCCGTGAAATCGGCATCCGCCTCGCCATCGGTGCCCGTGCTCGCGAGGTGCTGCTGCAGTTCCTGGTCGAGGCCATCACACTCTCTTGCGTGGGAGGCATTGTCGGCATCGGCATCGCCCTTGGACTCTGCTACGGGCTCGCCCAGGTCATCCAGGTGCCCTTTGAATTCGACACCCGCATCAACGTCATCGCCTTCATCTTCTCGGCCGCTGTGGGTGTACTCTTCGGCTTCACCCCTGCCCGGCGTGCTGCCAAACTCGATCCCATCGAAGCTCTGCGGCATGAGTAGTGCTTTCCCATTCCCCCTGCTGCCATGAGAGTTCTGGTTGTAGAAGACGATCCCGATCTGCGCCGCAGCCTCGCTGCCACGCTGCGTGAGGAGAACTACGCCGTGGACGTGGCAGCGGACGGTCTCGAGGGGCTGGAAAAAGCCCAGCATTCTCCCTACGACATCATCCTCCTGGATGTCATGCTCCCGGGTCTGGGGGGCTGGGAGTTTCTGCAAAAACTTCGCCCCCAGTCCAAGACCCCGGTGCTCATGCTGACCGCCCGCGATGCCGTGCAGGATCGTGTCAAGGGCTTGAACCATGGGGCCGACGACTACCTCACGAAGCCCTTCGATATCGAGGAGCTCCTTGCCCGCGTCCGGGCCCTCATCCGGCGTGCAGCAGGTCAGGCGCAACCCACTCTCTTTGTCGGCACCCTGGCTGTCGATACAGCCCAACGCCGCGTCAGTCTTTCCGGAGAGGAAATCCCCGTTACTGCCCGGGAGTACTCGCTCATCGAGTACCTCGTCCTGCACCGCGGCGAGGTGGTCAGCCGCACCACGCTGTACGAGCACCTCTTTGACGAAGATGACAGCACCCTGTCCAACCTGCTGGATGTACACGTCTCGAACCTGCGCAAAAAGCTCGGCCCGGAATTGATCACCACCCGCCGGGGGCACGGCTACTGCATCGAATGACGTCTCCCTTTCAGTCCATCCGGTGGCGGCTGCAGGCCTGGCATGGCCTGCTGCTCCTGCTGGTCGTCGCCGGCTTCTGCGCCCCCGCCTACCGGCTTGCGATGGGCAACCAGCTCCAGCGCATTGACAAGGAAGTCGAGCAGTATGAGCGTCGTCTTTTCCGCTCATTGATGGAGTCCGTACGGGTGTCCCTCTATCCCGGCAGCACCAGCCCGACAGGCGCCGACCGCCCCCTCATTTCTCCCGGCCAGTTGATTGACTATCTCCGGGAGAAGCCGGTAACGCTCTCCGCCGATGTCGCCGCCCTCTTTCAGGGCAATGACCCTGGGTATGCCTACTTCAGCATCCGCGATGCTGAAGACCGTGTGCTTCTCAGATCGGCCAATACGCCCGACACCTTGCAGTTCCTCCCCCCGGCGAAAAAGGACCATGCAGAAGACATGCGCACCGTGGATCATCGCCGTGAAATGCGACGCAGCAGCCCCAGCGGATTCCGCATGGTGGTCGGCAGGGACATCACTCCCGACCTTGAGGCCGCCCGGCTCTTCGCCTGGAAGCAAGCCGCCACCTGCCTCGGCTTGTGGGTCTTCGGATTGCTCGGCGGTTGGTTCCTCTCGGGGCGAGCCATCCGTCCCATTCAGAGCATCTCACGCACGGCATCCCGCATTTCAGAAGGCAACCTGAAGGAGCGCATCGACATCGCCGACACCGACAGCGAACTCGGCCAGCTCAGCCAGGTGCTCAACACCACCTTTGAGCGGCTCAATGACGCCTTTGAACGCCAGCGCCAGTTCACCGCCGACGCCTCCCACGAGCTTCGCACGCCCATCACCATCCTGCTCTCAGAGACGCAAAGGGTGCTCAAGCGGGACCGCACCTCCGCCGAGTACAAAGAGGCCCTGGAGACCTGCGGCAACACCGCACGCCGCATGCGCCACCTGGTGGAGGCCCTCCTCCTCCTGGCCCGGCAGGAGACGACCCAGGGCCTGCCCGCCCATCGCGAGGAGTGTGATCTCGCCGTCATCCTCCAGGAAGCCCGGGTCCACCTCGCCCCGCTGGCGGAGGAGCGTTGCATCACCCTCCATAAGGACCTGCAGCCTGCCATCTGCGAGGGCGATCCCGGCGCCCTAGGCGTCCTGGTGACCAATCTGGTCAGCAACGCCCTGCAACATCACGGCGGCACCTCTGGCAGCGTCCATCTGGCCTGCGGGGTCCGACCCAGCGCGGATGGCACTCCTCTCGTGTGGTTCTCCGTCCGCGATGACGGCCCCGGCATCCCTGCAGAGCATCTTCCCCACATTTTCGAGCG
>JBGGMQ010000495.1:0-4724 GCA_041287975.1 Verrucomicrobium sp.
GAGCTTCCAGCGAGTCTACCTTGGGTGCACAAAAACAGGTCCCTACTCCGAAGGAGTTGCTGCGGTCTCCCCTCTGCAACACCCAAGGTTCCTTGGCAGGCACTAACTTCCCGTATGCGATGCCTGAACGTGGAGTGCAACCGCGTGCCCAAGGTGTGCGCCATGGCCGCGAGGAGTGCGGTGTCAAACGCCCCAGACATCTCTATTTCCAGATGAGAACGTACTATAAGGGCTCACAAGTCGGGGGTTCTCCGCCGCCCTCGATCCCGGAGGGATCACGGAAATGAGCCGGTGGTGACAACCACCGGATTCTATCCTCCCATACTCCGCGCGTCCCGGAGGGACGCTGGACTCCCAAGACGTTCTCCCCGCCCCGCCGCTCACTCGACCTTGACGCACTGACGTGCCGGTTCACCGGCTCAAACCCGCCAGCCTCTCCCCGGCAGCGTGCAACGTCTCCTCCTTCTTCGCGTAGTGGAAACGAATCAGATGATGCACGGGTTCGCGGAAGAAACTTGATCCTGGCACCCCGGCCACTCCGATTTCGCGGATGAACCACTCTGCGGCCTCGCTGTCGTTCTTGAATCCGAGTGAGCCAATGTCGACCATCACGTAGTACGCACCCTGCGGCTCGGTGAAGGGCAGTCCCGATTGCCGGAGGTAACTCAGAAACACATCTCGTTTCCTGGTGTAGGCCTCGGTCAGCCCCGTGTAATAGGAGTCGGGCAGTTCCAACCCCGCCACGGCAGCTTCTTGCAACGGCGCTGCCGCTCCCACGGTCAGGAAGTCATGCACCTTGCGCGCTTGAGCAATCACTGCCGGTGCGGCCTGCACATAGCCGAGCCGCCATCCGGTGATCGAGTACGTTTTGGAAAGGGAGTTGCAGGTGATCGTCCTTTCAAAGGCTCCCGGCAGCGCCGCAAAGTACACATGTTCATGCGGCGCATACACGATGTGCTCATACGGTTCATCGGTGATGACGAAGGCGTCGTGCTCCTCCGCCAGACGCAGGATGGTCAGCAACTCTTCCCGTGTGAAGACCTTGCCTGTGGGGTTGGACGGGTTGCACACGATGATCGCCTTGGGCTTCTGGGCAAAAGCCCGCTCCAGTTCCTCCAGCACAAAGTCAAACGTCGGCGGTCGCAACGGCACGAAGGTGGGCTCTGCGCCAGAGAGGATCGCATCCGCGGCGTAGTTCTCGTAGAAAGGGGAGAAGACCACCACCTTGTCGCCCGGATTGCAGGCGGTCATCATCGCGACCATCATGGCTTCCGTGCTGCCACACGTCACGACCAGATGCTGGTCTGGGTCGATGGGCAATCCGGAGAACCGCTGAATCTTCCTCGCCAGTGCTTCGCGGAATCGGGGAGCCCCCCAAGTCACTGCATACTGGTGGAAGGGCCCTCTCGTGGCCCGCTCCAGAGCGGCCAGCACTTCTTCCGGAGGATCAAAGTCAGGAAACCCTTGGGAGAGATTGATGGCTCCATGCTTGTTGGCCAGCCGCGTCATGCCGCGGATCACGGATTCAGTGAAGTGGACGAGGCGGCTGGCAGTGGCGGGCATGGGAGGGTGGTGAAGCGTTCGAACCTCGATCAAAGCTCATGCGCACGCGCGTGCAAATCCTATCGTCATACGGGCAGCATCCAGTCTTGGAGTCTGAATCCGGAGAACCATCGGGCGGAATGAGATCTCCTCTGCGGAGATGGGTTCGCTGTTTCAATCAAAGCGTCACCTGATCAATCCACAGCAAGCTATCAGCACTTTTCGCATTGAACCCGAAGGGTTCGCCATGAATAGCCATGGGTCGAGCGAGCCTGGCGAGATCTACCCATGGAAAAGGCCAGCAGCCACTACCGCGGAGCGGTAGGCCTGACGGTCCGCTTGCCTGATAGCGAGTGCTCACCATCCAGACATTCTTAGAACGGGTTGCGGGCACGCTCGCTTTGCTTCCAGTCCCTCTATTTTCCATTCTCTCCATATCGCTCACGACCTCAGCGCCGCCACCAAGCGATTCGGCTGGTTCAGGAAATCCAGAGCATCCAGCACGTTGTTCACCACGACGTCGGCAGAAGTAAGGGCCTCGACGGCTCCGCCCTCTCTCTGGATCAAAGCAATCCCGACAGCCGCCGCCTTCAGCATGGCGGCATCATTGCGACCATTGCCAATCGCAATCACAGACTCAAAACCCAGCTGATACACATACTCGTATTTCGCGTTGGCCTGTCCTTCAGGACCCAAGATGGTGAGCTTGACCGGGAGGTCCTCGATCTGGGCAGTGGCGAGGCCAAAGGTGTCGCCCGTGATGATGTGCACCTGTATCTTGTGCGACAGGGCTTTGAGGCGGCGGGCCACGCCATCGAGCAGAAGTCCGTCGATGGCGAGGGTGCCGTTGTAGTCGAGAACCAGATGATGCAGTCGGAGCGTTTTGAAGCCGGGAATATGAATTTCTATCATGGGGGTTGGGTTTGGGAAAAACGGGAGCGGGGAGCTGTGGGCGGTCAGCATCTCTTCAAGTCACCTGGTCTGATTGAAGAAAGCGCTGACCGCCCTGTTCCTCGCATTGGTTGCGAAAGCGGCGAAGCCCGGATGGCAGAGGCCTATGCGGCCGCGTTCAGGGCCTGGTCCAGATCTTGGAGGATGTCATCGATGTGTTCGATGCCGACCGAGAGCCTCACGAGGTCGGGCGTGATGCCACCTGCCTTCTGCTGCTCTTCATTGAGCTGGGAGTGGGTGGTCGTGGCCGGATGGATCGCCAGGCTCTTGGCATCGCCCACGTTGGCGAGGTGCGAGAAGAGCTTGAGGCTCTCCACAAACCTCTGTCCTGCGGCCCGGCCGCCTTTGATGCCGAACACCACCAGCGATCCGCCTTTGCCCTTCAGGTACTTTTGATTCAGGGCGTAGTAAGGGTCGTCCGTGAGTCCAGGGAACCGCACCCACTCCACTTTGGGATGGCTCTTCAAATGTTGCGCCACCGCAAGGGAGTTCTGGGTGTGCCGCTCCATCCGCAAAGGCAGGGTCTCGATGCCTTGCAGAAACAGCCACGAATTGTCGGGGGCTATCGCTGCGCCCAGATTGCGCAGGGGCACCGTGCGGGCGCGCAGGATGTACGCCAGGGGGGCCAGCGGCTCAGGCAGGTCATGACCCCAGCGCAAGCCGTGGTAGCTGGTGTCTGGCTCGTCAAACAGCGGATGTTTGCCGGCCTTCCAGTCGAACTTCCCGCTGTCGACAATCACTCCGCCAATGCCTGTGCCATGGCCGCCGAACCACTTCGTCAGCGAATGCACCACAATGTCAGCGCCGTGAGCGAGGGGTTGCGTCAGATAGGGCGTGGAAAAGGTGGCATCCACAATCAGTGGAAGGCCGTGGGCATGGGCCACGGCGGCTACAGCCTCCAGATCAGTGACTTCCAGCGCGGGATTGGAGACGGTCTCCACGAAGACAGCACGGGTCTTGTCATCAATGGCGGCGTCGATTTCCTCTGGCCGGTTGGAATCCACAAACTTCGTCTGGATCCCCAGGGCGGGAAGGAGGTTGTTGAACTGCGTGTAGGTGCCGCCGTAGAGATTGCGCCCGCTCACGATGTTGTCCCCGGCCTTCGCGAGGTTGATGATGGAGTAGAACACCGCACTCGTCCCGGATGCCACACCCAGGCCGCTCATAGGATGGGCACCCTCCAATAGCGCCACGCGTTTCTCCAGCACGTCTGTGGTGGGGTTCATGATGCGCGTGTAGATGTTTCCTAGTTCCCGCAGGGCGAACAGGTTCGCGGCATGTTCGGAGGACTTGAAGACGTAGGAACTGGTGCGGTACACCGGCACACCACGGGAAAGGGTGGTCGGATCAGGTTCCTGGCCGCCGTGAAGGCAGAGAGTTTCGAGTTTCATAGGAGGAATGGATGCACTGGATCTGTCTGGCGCAATCCGCCACCTCAGATGAGGTCTGGTGTTTTGTCAAGGGGTGCACCCAATTGTGTCGCTTCGGTAATTTCTACCAGCCTGCCGCTGCGCACATCGTAAACATAGCCGTAAATTGGGATGTACCCTGGGACCAGAGGGTGATGGCGAATGCGATGAACATCATGCACCACGCTGGAGGCCTCGTCTTTGAACGTAAGAAAGTTGGTGAACTGTGCTGCTGTGCTGCCCGGAGTCACGCCCACATCCTTCCACCCTCCCTCATCAAGCACTGCCGTGTCCAGACTGGAGGTCAGCAGATCGCGGATGATCTCGTCAGTGAAAAGAGCCATGCCACAGTTGGTGTGGTGGACCACAAAGAACTCCTTTGTTCCCAGCAACTTGTGGCTGATCACCAATGAGCGCAGAGCGTCGTCGCTTGCACGGCCTCCTGCGTTGCGAATCACATGGGCATCTCCCTCAGCCAGGCCTGCAAACTTGGCTGGATCAAGCCGCGCATCCATGCACGTCAGGATCGCAAAACGCCGGGCTGGGGGAATGCTCAACTCGCCAAGGTCTCCAAAATCGTTGGCGTAACTCTCGTTGGCGTGCAGCACTTCACTCAAAATCTGGCTCATGACAAAAGAAGGAAAGGATGAGGATGGCCAGGCAGTCTCGCTATACGAACTGGATGCCTGGAGGAATCTTCAGCCTCCTTCTTCGAGGTCAGCTTTAATTCACACTGATTGAGTGTAGATTAGCGGCCGCGATTCACCTTGCAAGAAAAATCAGGAACAAACTACGGGCCCGTCAGAGGCCACGCAGGCCTTG
>JBGGMQ010000496.1:0-5161 GCA_041287975.1 Verrucomicrobium sp.
GGCTCCTTGAGCCTGAACTGCATGAAAACACACAAAAATGCCGGAAGCGCACCGATCAGGAAAAGCGCTCTCCATGGATTGGAAACCACCGCATCAGTCACCCCGGTCACACTTGGAGCATTCCCGGCAAGCCACATGCCCATCACCACTGCAATAATCCCCGCAGTAACATTTCCCACGGCTGAAAGCGCCTGCAACAGGCCGAGAGCATGAGGGCGAGAGGCATCAGGCAATCCGTCCGCAACGAGCGCTACCGCCAAGCCGAAAACACCTCCGACACCGAGCCCAGTTATGAAACGATAGACGGAAAAGTCGATGTGGTTTTTTGAGAAGGCGGAGAGGCCTGTGAACACCGAATAGAGCAGCACAGTCAACGCAAGGGTTTTGGCGCGACCTATGCGGTCACCCACTGCACCAAATATCAAGCCGCCCGTTGCCCAGCCCAGCACGAAAAACGTGGTCGTATATCCGCTCCAAGCCTTGATTGTCTCTGGAGCCGCCCCCTTCATCAAGTCCTCAAGAGCGAAGTTTCGGGCGATGATGAAAAGCTGCTGGTCCAGGCAATCGAACATCCAGGCCAGAGCTGCCATGGTAAAGATGAACCAATGATACTTGTTCAGGTGCTTCCACCAAGGAAGATTGGGATCTATAGAGGGTGTTGACTGACTCATGGGCGCGGAGTTTGGGAGAGGTGATGTAAGATGACAACTTGGAATTGAGCGCTACGGCTGGAATTCCGCCCGGCTATCATTTTTCGACCACTCCGCTCATGCCGCCTGCCCCAGACAACATGCCCAGCACTGGACCAAGCCCAGTGGTCGTCGGAATTGGTGCCGCCACGTGGGATCGTTTCATGATTGTGCCGGAGTTGCCCGGCACCGAGGGAGTGACTCAGTCCCTGGGCTCCACAGAGCAGGGCGGAGGCCCCGTGGCGACCGCCCTGTGCACGCTGGCCGCCCTGGGTCAGCCTGCCGAGTTGCTGGATGTCCAGGGAGACGATCCGCTCGGAGAGACCATTCTCAGTGAACTTTCTTCGTACGGAGTGCGAACCCGCCATGTCGTCCGACACTCCGGGGCCAAGTCGGCCCATGCCCAGATTCTCGTGCGAGAAATCGATGGCGCGCGACACATCATTTTCTCACCATCCACAGCGTCTGAGCTTGGGTTCGGGGAGTCACTAAAGATTCTCCTTAGCAAAGCGCGACTGCTTCATCTCAATGGCCGACACGAAGCCGCGGCAAGGGAAGGCGCAGCCGCCGCGAAGGCTTCCGGAGTGACCGTCTCCTTCGACGGTGGCGCGGGGCGCTACCGCGACTCCATCCGCGATCTGGTGCTGGCCAGTGACCTGCGCATTCTTGCCAAAGACTTCTCGCTGCAATTCACCAAGGCCAAATCGATCGAAGCTGCCGCCACCACTCTGCTGAGTGACTCCCCTCGCCTTCTTGTCATCACTGACGGGTTGCAAGGCTCGTGGATCTGGCCACGCCACGAGGCCCCTTTCCACTGCCCCGCTTTCCCCGTCGCAGACGTCGTGGACACCACGGGCTGTGGCGATGTCTACCATGGGGCCTTTCTGCACGGCTGGCTTTGCGGCTGGCCATGGCGGAAGACAGCCCGGTTTGCGTCCCTGCTCGCGGCGGAAACGGCACGCTCTCTGGGCGGGCGTACCGCGTTGAGAACCACAGATTTCGCCGCGATTGAAAGACGGGCCAAGCTGGCATAGCACACACTGGAAACTAGGAGCCAACCCGCGCCATGCCAATGCCAATGGGGAGTGTCGGCTCCGAGGGATCCGCGAAGGCCACCGGACCCGGCTTGCCACCGTCGTCACGGTAGTCGTCCCCGATCGAATACAGGCAGCCCTTTTCCGAATTGTAGCGGATGGCTTCACCCGTATACGGGTCTTCCGGCAGCGTCTCCAGGTAGCCCCCCTTGAGCTCCTCCAGCGTCTTGGGCAGGCGGGCCTGGGTGATGACAAAACGCCGGATGGCGAACAGACTCACGATGGCATCGTGCCGGAAGCCCGCGAGCAAAACCCGGTCCGGCAGCGATTCATAGAACCCGATGCGGGACTGGTAGTATTCTGTCCCGGACCAGTTGGGGTCAAACAAGGGCCGCCGCGTGGGCTGCCGGTGATCCAGACGGGAGGACAGCTTGCTGCCTCGCACATAGGCGGCGTTCATGGGCTCCCTGCGGAGTTCGCGGAAGCTGTCTCCGAAAAGCTTGAGGGTCGCGTTGGGCTTGAAGAACACCCAGCCACTGCGGGCCGGCAGGTAGAAGGGCGGCAGCGGCGGCTCATCGGGGGCCGGGCCGAGCAGCAGCTTCCGCTCATACGCATAGTAGCCCCTCATTGCCTCTCGCATCCGCTCGGGGGACGGGGCAAAGGGCTTGTACTCCACGTCTTGAAGGTTCTTCAGCCGTCCGGCATCCAGCTGGGTATTGCGCAGCAGTTCAGCCAGCGTGCGGGAGGCCGCATCGTGGGACTCGAGGGCGCGCTCCATCAGGGAGGGCCATGCGTCCAGCTGCTCCAGCAAGCCACCCAGCACCGCAAGATCAATAGCGGCCAGGAAAGCGGCTTCCTCCTGCCCCCGGCGGGCGAGGTAGGCGCTCTCCACTTGTTTCATCAGGAGCACGGCGAACCATCCTCCATCCGCGCCAAAGTCTTCTTTGCGCCACTCCATGGAGGTGGGCTGCCACTCCTGCGCCTTCTCCTCGATCAAGTCCCGGTAGTTGTCCAGAACCGCGCTGTGCTGCTCCAGCAGTGCGGAGAGCGTGGGCGTATCCCACTGCCAGGGCGGAAGGGTGGGCAGCCCCTCCCGGCGTACTGAGTGGGCGGCAGTCAGCATGGCCTTCATGCGCGTCACCGCCGACATGTCTGAGGGAGTCTGGTCCCCCGCCACAGGCATGAGATCCTCGTCCCAGGGGATGGTCTCGTCTTTGAGGTAGGCGAACACTCCCAGCACGGATGCCAGCAGGACAAAGAGCACCCAGGTCAGCCGGGATGGCGGGCTCCAGCCCCCCTGCGCCGGTCCCTGCCCTTGCGGCTCCCCTTCTTTCTTGACCTTCTGTTCCTTGGTGGGCGCGGGTTGGTTGCGCTTGCCACGTGGGCGCGGCTCCACCGGCTCCTCATCTTCATCAAACCAGCGGTCCTGAGAGACGGGAGGTCGTCGACGGCGACGAGGGGGCTCCGACATTGGGTGCAGATGATGGCACGACAGGCCAAGCATGCAACGGGGGAAGCGCTTGAGGCGTAGCCCAAAAGATGATTCGGTGGCGAAAAGCGCCCCTGTTCCCAAATTTGCCATGTCCATTCTCAGCCAGCACCTCCCCAACTATCGAATCGCCATCGTAGGGAGCGGCGCCGTGGGCTGCTACTACGGCGGACGACTTGCCCAGCATGGGCGGGACGTGCACTTCCTCATGCGGAGTGACTATGACCACGTGAAGCGTTATGGACTACGCATCATCAGCAAACAGGGCGATGCGCACCTGCAAGAAGTGAAGTGCTACCGGACGCCGGACGAGATCGGCCCGTGTGATCTGGTGATCATTGCCATGAAAAGCACGGCAAATGAGGCGCTGAACAGCCTGCTGCCACCCCTGCTGCATGAGAACACCATGCTGCTCACCCTGCAAAATGGCTTGGGGAATGAAGAGTACCTGGCGGAGAGATTCGGAACAGGGCGGGTGCTCGGCGGCTTGTGCCACGTCTGCATCAACCGCACCGGGCCCGGGGTGATTGAGCATCTGGCCCAGGGCCTCATCGCCATGGGGGAATACAGCGGCCTCCCCCTTCCCCGTACCCATGAGATAGCCGCAGAGTTCAAGCGTTGCGGCATCATCTGCAATGTAGAGGAGAGCCTGGCCACGGCCCGCTGGCGGAAGCTCGTGTGGAACATTCCCTTCAACGGCCTCTCCATCGTGGGCGGTGGACTCGATACCGCTGCGATCTTGGCGGATGACTCCCTCACCCACCTCGTCCGGGCACTGATGCACGAAGTCATCGCGGCAGCCCGGAAGCTGGGCTGCGAGATCCCCACCTCACTGGCGGATGACATGATGACAGTCACCAAGAACATGGGAGGCTATCGCACCAGCAGTCTGATCGACTTTGAAGAAGGCCGCGAAGTGGAGGTGGACGCCATCTGGGGCGAGCCCCTGCGCCGCGCCGCCAACGCTGGTGCCGAAGTGGGCCGGATGGAAATGCTCTACTACCTGCTTAAGGCTGCGGTGAAAAGAAAGTCGGTAGAGTGAATGGATAGGACAGAGGCTCACGATCCTGAGGCCGACTAAAGTCGGTACTCCAACCCTCTTCGCTCACATCAGTGCCCGTCGTGGACCTTCAGTAAAGAAGCCCATTTCTAATTTCTAATTTTGCATTGTTAAGGTCCCACCATGATGATGGGTCCCTCACCTGCAACCACGCCACCCTCTTTCTCAACACTGAGGGCAAACTTTGACACGTCGCGGATGGGCTCCACGGGCTTGAAGGTAAAGGAGGCATGACCGCGATCGTTGACCTTCACCACGCCAGCATCCACCGGCTTGGCCTTCCCTTTGTCGATAACCCAGAGCTGGTAGTCCTTGTTGGGCTGCACCGGGGGCATCTTTTCCAGCTTGAGCTGACCTTGCTGGGCATTGCCGTCCCAGACCACAACGGCTACGCCTTCTTCATACCGCTTCAGGCTTGAGCGAAGGGTGGCCACTTCCATGCTCGAGACTGCGTTGGCCTGCTTGAGGCGGGTAACTTCGGCCGTCAGAGTTGCGGAGTTGGTCGTAGCAGCGGCAAGTTTTTGCTCGAGTTCCTTCTGCGCCTGCTGGGCGAGAGTCGTTTCGGCCTTCGCCTGCTCCTCGCTCGCGGCCAGGGCAGGAATCTGTGCGACCACCTTTTGTTTGTCCTCCCAAAGCTTGAATGCGCCCACAGCCAGCACGGCAGCGGCGGCCCAGGCCACCAGCGGACTGCGCAGCAATTTGAAAAAGACGCCAGAGACGACGTTGGAACGACGGCGGGTGCGAACTTCCGCCATCAGGCGGGCCTTCAGATCGGGTGGCGGAGCCTCCTCGGGCAGGAGCAGCGCCATGCCCGCCGCCGCATCTTCGAATTCTGCTATCGCCTCGCGGAGACGGGCATCCACCTTCTTCTCACTCTGGAGGATGCGCT
>JBGGMQ010000497.1:0-5179 GCA_041287975.1 Verrucomicrobium sp.
AGTCCCCCACCGCGTCGGAGGAGGGGCTGTCTGCATCCCACGCGGTAAACTCAAACGGTTCTCCCGTGACCCACTGCCAGCCACTGGGAGACACCACCCGGGTAGCGCCCAGCCAGGCCATGTCATCCGGGTTCGCCATGATCTGGGCCACGAAACCGACCACGGCCTCCTCCTCCTCCTTGCTGGTGATGACCGCAAGGTGACCGCCCATCTGGATGGCCTGCTGCTGCGCTGCCGCCCAGGTCACTCTGCCGGAGATGAACTGGTACTCTGAGGTGCCCGACTTCACGCGCTGGCTCGAAGCGGGCAATGGCACAAGATTGGGAATGGGATCGGCCGGCCTGGGAGGTGATGCGGCTTCATTCGAGAGAACTATGCGAAAGCCATAGCTGTACCGGCGGGGCCATGGGGAATTGCTCCCACGATGGCTGCTCCAGAGGCTGTCGGGATAGAAAGACTCATAGGAGCCGCCCCGCAGGACCCGGCGCTCCTGCCTCGAGTCCACCCAGTCGAAACACCACTCCCACACATTCCCGCTCAGGTCATAGAGACCAAAGGCATTGGCTGGAAAGGTGCCCACGGGTGAGGTGTAGGGGAAGCCATCTTCATAGCCACGATAGATCTGCCGCTCGAGCTTTTTGGCAAGGCGCATGGCGGACTCGTCAGCGTAGTTGCCTGCATTGGGCGGAATGGGCCAGGACCTGCCCCAGGGGAAGAGTTCCGCCAACGGGGTTACCTTGGTCACTGGAGTACCCTCAGAAGGCTCCAGCTCGCCAATGCCAGCGGCAAAGCTCCACTCGCGATCGGTGGGGAGTCGATAAAGTCGCTTTTCCTTTTGAGACAGCCACTCACAAAAGAGCGTGGCATCCAGCCAGGAGACGCACACGGCGGGATGGTCATCCCCCTGCTCAAAGGGAGGTGAAGGCCAGGTACGCTGGGTCTCAGTGGCGAACTGACGATAGTCCTTCACCCGGGTCTCCCAACGTGAAAAGAGCACCTGCGTGCCCGGCACGGGGACGAACTCCTGACCAAGCGTGTTCACCAAAGGTTTGTCCTTCGTGACGCCAGCGAACGGTGATGACGCGGACGAAGGGGGGGGCACTAAAGTCGCCGATGTCCCCGCCCCCTGCCCGTCTGCCGAGGGGGAAGCATGGAAGGTGACGTACCAAGCTATCCCAGCAACGGTGAATAGGGCCAGCAGGACGGCTGCAGGTACCCACGCACCCCGGGAGGGGGCATTACCCCCTGGAGATGTGGAGAGCGAAGGAGACTTCTGCGGCACCAGACGGATGCGACCCAACGCCTGGCGCATTTCACTGGCGTGCTGGTACCGGCCCTGAGGATCATTCTCCATGGCCCGGGTGATGATGGCATCGAACCGTGCGTTGGCCCCCACCTTGACGGAGGGCAGCTTGAACATGCCGCGGGGCACCTCCCCGGTGAGCATGTGGTAGAGCATGACGCCGAGGGAATAGAGATCGGCGCGGTGATCAGGGGTCTTGTCACGGGCGAAGACCTCCGGGGCCACGTAGTCCGGTGTGCCCAGTGTCATGCGCGACTGGGTGAGCTGGCTGGTACGGGTGGAGTCGCTGAGTTTGGCCAGACCGAAGTCGACCACTTTGACCTCCCCTTTCCCATTCAGCAGCACGTTGGCGGGCTTGATATCGCGGTGAATCACCCCCTGCTCATGGGCGCACTGAAGGGCATCACACACGGCTGAAGCGATGGTCAGGGCATGCTCAGGGGAGAGTTGCCACTGCTGAGCAATGAGCCGCCCGACATCGGTGCCATCGACGTACTCCATGACGAAGTACATTTGCCCCTCAGCCGTCTCGCCGCTGTCATAGACCGCGACGATGGCTGGATGCGAAAGCCGGGCGATGGCACGGGCCTCGTTCTTGAAACGGGCCGTGAAAAGCGGATCGCCGTCGGCCACCTCTGGGGGTAAAATCTTGATGGCAACCCAACGGTCCAGCGAAATCTGGCGCGCCTTGTAGACGGCACCCATACCGCCGGTGCCGAGCAATGCCCACTCCGTGAACTGAGGCAGCACGCGGGCCATATGCTCCGCATCAGGCGGGTGCCACATCAAATTCCCACCCGAGGTCCGTCTTGCAGGGCCTTCACCAGGATGGGGTTGTGCGGGAGTCGGCTCTTCGGCCATTGCAGTGCTGTTAAAGCATGGACAGAGCCAGATTCAACGACGCAATTTAAATGCGAGGCATCGCAATTCTATTGTCACCGAAGTCCGCTCAGTCGGGAGCCCGGCTCAGATCTGGCTTGGGGGTCTGCCCTGTGGATACGAGCCAGAGACGCAAATATCGCCAGTCAATACTGGGATTACACAGTGCAAATCTGACCGAATGGTCACAGGCGCGTTGCCCGTCTTGGGGGTCCTGAAATCTAAGCGACAGGCTCCCCCACGTAACGAACGAGTTCTTCAGGATCTCACCGTTGGCTGGATGGCAAACTCGTCCTGGCCGGCAAAGATGTCCTTGATGGTCATCTCGGTCTTCTCCTCCGTGAAGCGCTCAAGGGCACCTTTCATGACGGTGAAGACCTCGGGGAAGTTCGCCTTCACATCGGTCTCGCAATGCTTGTCCACAGGAAGGTCAAAGAGACGGTAGATGGGACCGTTTTTGCCAGGGGTGCGCACCAGCTTGAACCGCTCAGTGCGAAGGCACCGCTCCTTGGTCTTGAGCACGTCCTCCTGGTACTTGTCCTTGAGGACGAAGTGGAAGTCGAACTCAGGGTCGATCATGGTGGTTTCATCCATGGGCGGGATGTAGAGCGGCTCTTCACCAGGGATCTTGCGACGGAAGAAGAGGTAACTGGTCTCACCGTACCAGGCGAGGGAGAGGTCGTCCTTCTCACCCGAGAGGTAGGGCACGAGACTTTTACCCTCGAACCGGGGCTCGGGAGGCTGGCCCAGGAGATCGAGCAAAGTGGGGGCAAAGTCGACACTGCGTACGAGCTTGTCGACGGTGCGGCCACGCTGGGCGGGCTCAAGACCAGGCACACGCATCACGAGGGGGATGTTGTTGCTCTGATCCCCGCCGTTGAAGGAGAGACCGTGACCAAAGGTGACATTGGGCTCGAAGAGGTCATCGCCATGGTCGCCAGTGATGAGGACGACGGTGTTCTCCTTGAGCTTCATCGTATCCAGCGAACGGAGGATGTTGCCCACGCAGTCGTCAAACATGCGCACGCAGCCATCATAGAGGCCGTTGATCTGGTCGACTTCCTTTTGGGGCAGCTTTTCCCACTTTTTGCCGATGTCGACGTCGCCGATGAACTCGTCCACATTCAGCCCGAGCATGTGCTTGTGAGGGCCGTCGTAGGCAGGGTCCGTCCAGAGCTCGGCGTACTCACGCGGGGTACGGTACGGAAGGTGGGTGCAGGAATAGAAGGCGAAGATGACGAAGGGTTTGTCGTCTTTTTCCCGGCGCTGGAGGCGCTCGATGACTTGATTCGTGACCACATCCGGGGTCATGAAGTTGGCGAAGGATTTGAGCTTGGGGAAGAGCCAGTGACCGACACGGTTGTCGAAGAAAAGCGGCAGAATCTGGTGATGGAGGTACACCACCTCACTCATGTAGACTTTGAAGTTGTCGAAGTCGGAGACAATGACGTCATCGAAGCCCATGGGCAGCTCATTGAAACCGCAGGCGCACCAGTCGCCGATGACAGCGGTGTCATAGCCTTGAGCCTTGAGGCTGGCGGCGAGGGCGGGCATTTTGTCATTCGCGGCCTTCACTTGCTCCTTGTTGGGGAACATGTGCTGGATCCCTGTGGTGTGGGGATACTGCGAGGAGAACATCGTCGTCAGGCTCTCCAGCGTGGACGCGATGGGCGTGAAGCATTTCGAGAAGTTGACGCCGTCTTTGGCGACCTTGTCGATGTTCGGTGAGGTGGGCCGGAAGTAGCCGTTGGCGCCGAGTCTGTCGGCGCGCAGGGAGTCCGAGGCGAGGATGAGGATGTTCTTGGGCTTGAGCTTGGGTGGGCCGACCTCCTCTACCACAGGAGCATTGTCTTTGACGAAGCCGTGCCCGGTAACGACGAACGCGATGAGAATGAGCACAGGCCCCACGACCGGCCAAGGGAAGAAGCGAGGGTTGCGCTTCCAGGCCTTGCGCAGTTCCAATACGTAGAACGTGGCGCAGATGGCGAGAGCGGTGGCCGGGAAGATGTAGAGCACGAAAAACTGAGCCCCGCCCTGGATGGCTCCGCCGAACCATTCGCCAAACTTCCGGTAGCCGTGATCGAAGTAGGTGAAATCGCCGAAGTAGGGCTTGTTCAACATCAGGCGGAAGATGAAAAACCCGTAGAGGACGCCGCAGAATAGCAGTGTGCGCCAGATGACCCCCCATCGCCCGAACGGCTGGAAGCGTCGCCAGGTGAGCACGAGGGGGTAGATCACAAGGACATAGACCAAAGCCACGAGGAGGTAGCCTTTAAGCACCTCGACATTGCTCCAGAGGAGGTAGAACCAGTGGTCCACCATCGCCACCTCGGTAAACCGGTTGTTGAAAGAGTAGGTGTTGCCCGCGAAGGTCAGCAAGGCGTTGATGTACAACCAGACGAGCGTTCCGAGGACTGTCAGGACGACGAGACGAAACACCGTTTTCCGGCTGATCTCCTTTCGAATGCGAGGCTTTGAGGCGGAATCGTCAGACTTACTCATGGATGGGGGAGGGTCACCGAGGTGACGGTGACGTTTGCGTGACAAATGGGCAAATGTCAACCCCGGGCCTTGAGGGGGTTACGCAACAGGGTCCGCGAATTTGGGAGGGGTTTTTTTCCTATAGGATTGCGTATGCCAAGCTTCGCAAGATGCTTAGGAGGCGGAGGACTTCGTCACGCCAAGTCTGGGGGCGCGGAAGGTGAAGATGCCCGCAAAACTGCCGCCGCGCATGGGCCGGGCACCCTTGGTGCGCCGGGCACCGAATTGATCCCGCCTCGCCTCAAAGAAGCCATCGACAAACTCGCGTCGCCCTAAGGCGACACCTCGAGTGAAATACCGGATTCGGCAGCGCAGGGTCTCCGAGAGGGTCAGGCGGCCTTCCTGGGCGCGCACCTGCTCGACTCGCTCGTGAGCGATGCCCTTTCGCAGGACTTGGTTGCCTGGGCCGTGGCCATCGCGCACCTCTTCACCTTGGCCAAAGAGCCAGACGCGATA
>JBGGMQ010000498.1:0-4399 GCA_041287975.1 Verrucomicrobium sp.
CAAACTTGAGAAGGAAATTAAATACGAACTGGATGGCCCCAAGTGGTGGCAGCTTGTGCGCTATGCGAAGCGTTTGGCTCAATGGGACTTTAATGTCTCCCTGCGATACCTGGACTTGAGCGTGGCAGAAGTCCTGGGTCAGAAGCTTCCCAATTCCCTCGTGCTCGGCGGAGCCGCCTTCCTCATCGCATCCATCGGTGGCGTCGCTCTGGGATTCCTTGCCGCTATGCGGAAGGGCACCTGGCTGGATTTCTCCAGCATGCTTTTTGCCCTGGCGGCCATCAGCATTCCCTCCTTCATCACAGGCCCACTTTTCGTGGCGCTGCTGGGGCTGAAGCTTGGCTGGCTGCCCATTGGCGGCTTTGGCACCTTTGCTCAACTCATCCTGCCTTCCCTCTGTCTGGCTCTGCCGTTTCTCGCCTATGTAGCTCGCCTGACCCGGAACAGTCTGCTGGACGTGATGAGCCAGAACTACATGCGCACCGCCCGGGCGAAGGGGCTGGATGACGCGACAGCGCTGGCTCGCCATGCCCTCAAGGTCGCGATTCTTCCGGTCGTCACCTACCTCGGCCCCATGGCGGCCTACGTCCTCACTGGCTCCTTCGTCGTGGAGAGCGTCTTCAACATTTCCGGCCTCGGCATGGTGTTTGTGAATTCCATACAGAATACCGACCCCTTCCTGCTTACTGGGGCCGTCGTCGTGTATTCGGCTCTGCTGGTGTTCTTCAACTTCATCGTCGACATCCTCTACACCTTCCTGGACAAACGCATCCAACTGCATGGCTGAAGCCGCTGTCACATCGAACCGCTGGTCAGGCGCGCCTCCCAATGGCTGGCAGGTGCTGCGCCGCAATCGTGTGGCCATGTTCTGCTTCTGGTACTTGCTGTTCGTGGCGCTGGCGGCGGTCCTCATTCCCTTTTTCCTTCCCGAGCAGATCAAGGTGGTGAGCGAGAACTCCTTCCTCCCGCCATCCTGGTGCGAGGGTGGCCTTTCCCAGCACCTTTTAGGGACGGATGTGAACGGTCAGGACCTCTTTTACCGGCTCCTCACCGGGGCTCAGGTGAGTCTTGGTGTAGGCATTGTGGCCGCCCTCGTCAGCCTCATCATTGGCGGCACTTATGGCATGGTCAGCGGGTATGCGGGTGGCCGTGTGGACGGCGCCATGATGCGCTTCGTGGACATTCTCAACTCTGTCCCCAACCTCCTGTTCGTGATGATCTTCATCGCGGCCTTTGACGGCTATTTTCGGGACGGCCTCGATGGTTTACGGCTCTGGGCCGAACGGAATCACATGCCTGCTCTGCAGCAGGGCGTGAACTACATGATCCCGTACAAGCGCATTTTCCTTCTCGTACTCTCGCTGGGATTTGTGCAGTGGCTCACCATGGCCCGCATTGTTCGCGGTCAGGTGCTGGTGCTCAAGGAACTCGCCTTTGTCACTGCCAGCCGGGCCATGGGTCAGAAAGCCTGGTCCATCATCTGGAAGCATCTTTGGCCAAATCTGAGCACCATTGTGCTCACTTATCTCACGCTCACGATTCCCGCAGTCATTCGGGATGAGAGCTTTCTGAGCTTTCTGGGCTTGGGGATTGAGGATCCCGCCGCCAGCTGGGGTTCCCTGCTCAAGGACGGCTCCCAGGTCATCAATCCCCTCGACAGCAAGTGGTGGCTCCTCGCCTTCCCCGCGGCGCTGATGTCATCGTCTCTGCTGGCTCTCAATTTCTTGGGCGACGGTCTGCGCGATGCGTTTGATCCTCGATCAAACGATTAGAGGCGATCTTTCAGTTTTTACATGCAACCCGGTTGACACCGCGGGGCACCCCATGCAGCTTCCCTTCCGTTGCGGAGGATTCTAGGCTATGGCTTCAAGAGCAAACCAACGGAGGGCAAAAAACAAGGCGGCGGACGCGGGGAGTGTTGTCACCCGCATGTGTTCGATCAGCCCCACAGGCGTCGTCTTCGCGAGTCGCCAGCCGATGGAAGTTTCCTCGGAACTGGCACTCACCATTAAGACCGATCTCCTCGGTCTGCATCGAGAATGGAGCGTCCAGGGCTGGGTCATCGAGTGCACGCCCCTGCTGCCTGATCAGAAGCACGCCGAGTATCAGGTGACCCTGCTCTTCTCTGAGATGCCGAACGGTCTTCAACAACTGCTCAAACTGACGGAGTGCACTCAAGGCGGCCGCGCCTATCCCGTGGTGCAGAATGCCGAAATCTTCGGCTTGAATTGAATGGCGTTGATCCTTGCCCCGTTCCTCTGAGGCCTGCCCCCTTGTTGGCTCCTCGGCTAAACTGAATTTTCGGGGCCGGATGCCCCACTCCTTTTTTTGTGATGTGGATTTCCCGTGCCTATTGCTTGTTCCGTAAACACTGGCTCACGGCGGGCATAGTTGCCTGCTTGGCGGTGACGTTGCTCGGCTTCGCCGGTCACTGGCACTGGTATCCAGATCTCTACAATCACCTGCGTCCCCAGTACGTGGTCGCTCTCACGGTTGCCTTGGTGTTTGGTCTTTGCCTGCAGCGGTGGAGGTCAGTCCTGGCTTGTATGGCGGGATTGGGCCTCAATGCCGCAGCCATGGTATCACATGCCTGGCAGCCAGCGGCAGCGGAGACGGTCGTGACCGCACCTGCCACACTGGAGGTCGCCACCATCAATCTGCTCCGCCGCAATCGGAATCACGGCGAGCTGGAGCAATTGCTTCGTCAGCGCCAGCCAGATGTCGTGGTCTTTCAGGAGGTTGCTGATCACTGGGCACCCGTGCTCCAGGGGCTGAAGGATATCTATCCCCAGCAGCGCATGGAGTACAATCGCAAGGGCTTCTGGGGCCTCGCAATCCTGAGCCGGGTCCCTTGGAAAAACGCGGATCTGATTCGCCTCGCCACCGGAGCCACCAAGATAGGCATGGTCACTGAATTTGAATTTCAGGGCCGCACCGTGAGCCTGTTGAATGTTCATGCCTCGCACCCCACTTCTGAAGGGGAGATCCAGCAGCGCAACCAGGTCCATGATGCCATCTCGAAATGGAGTGAGGAAAAGCGCCTGGCCGGCAACTCCGTGGTCGTCGCTGGAGACTTCAACTGCACTCCCTGGGCCGTTCTGTTTCAGCGTTTCATTGCAGACTCGGGCCTCATCGATACCAGTCGCGGTCGCGTGTTTGAGGCCACTCGCCATGTTGCTTTGCCGGACCGGATCATGATCGATCACGTCTTTGTTTCGCCCGATTGGGAGCTTGTCGGTCGCGAGGTAGGCCCCGATTTCGGCTCCGACCACCGGCCCGTTTTTGTCAGTCTCGGCGTGCCTCAGTCGTCAGCGACCCCTGCCGTGGCTGTGGTGAAATGAGGCAAAGTTCGTAAAAACTCGCCCAACCGGAACGTCTCTGGCAATATCACTTGCGAAATGAAACGATTCCTCCGTCCGGCCGGTTTGTTGTTGCCACCGTTGTGTTGCCTCATCGCGGCCGTCTTGACGGCTGCTCAGGAGCCCAATCCCAAACCCCCGGAGCCGACCCCTGGCCCGGCACCCGCACCCGCACCCGCGCCTGCCCCGTCACCATCCCCTTCGCCTCCCTCCAATCCTGCGCCGAAGCCCGAGCCCGGGCCTGCTCCGGCTCCGACGCCAACCCCCAAGCCAGAGCCCACCCCGGCACCGGGTACGGCCCCCGCGCCTGCCAAACCCGAGCCGAAAGCTTCGCCAGTGGAGCCGCCTCCAGCGAAGATCGAAGAAAAACGCCCCGCACCCGTCACTGTGGTGCCCGCGCCTCCGAAGAAAAAAACCATCGTCGAAGTCACCAAGAACTGTGACGAGATCAAAGGGCTCTTCACCCTTCATCGGGATCGTGAAACGGGCGCAGCGTACATTTTCATCCGCAAGGACCAGCTCGACCGCGAGTTCATCTACTTCTCCCACACCGTGGAAGGGGTGCTCGCCGCCGGTCACAATCGTGGCCAGTTCCACGATGAGACGGTCTTCGTGATGAAGCGCACGTTCGACAAGGTGGAGTTCACCAAGCAGAACACTGCCTTCTACTTTGATCCCATGCACCCGCTGGCACGGGCTGCCCAGGCGAACACCAGCCATGCCATCATGGCCGTGGAGCCCGTGGTCGCTGAGAACAACGATGGGGTTCTGCTCAATGCGGGAAACCTCTTTCTCAAAGAGACCCTCATGCAGGTCAAGCCGGGCGGGGGTGACAAAGCCTTCCTTGGCAAACTCTCGGACACCAAGACCAAGTTCACCCGGCTCAAGTCCTTCCCCAAGAACACCCTCCTCGCCGTCGAGTACGTGTTCGACAATCCCACGCCGCCCCGCAACGAGGGCGACAAGCTGCTCGGCGATGTGGTGGACCCCCGCTACGTGAGTGTCACCATCCAGCACACGCTCATTGCCATGCCGGACAA
>JBGGMQ010000499.1:0-3111 GCA_041287975.1 Verrucomicrobium sp.
GGCTCCGTCGCACTTGTTCACGCAGCCAACAACAGTTTCACCGGCTGGAAGGAATATGAAAAGATGGTGTGCCTCCTCTGGCGTCACACCCTGTACGGAGCGGGTCTCTATCTTGAAGATGACGGCACCGTGGTGCGTGAGCCCGCCGGCATAGGCCGCTCCTCCGGACACGGGAAACAGTGGGACTGGCAGGTCACCGTTCGCAATACGCAGCATCCCATCACCGCCGGGATGCCCCGGGAGTGGAAGCACGTGAAGGATGAGCTCTACCATGGTCAGCGTGGACCTGCGGAGAACATGCACATTCTGCTCAGCGCCTTCGATGACTCGCGCTACCAGGGCACCGGCAAGCATGAACCCGTGCTCTGGTGGGTGCCCTATGGCAAAGGCAAGGTCGTGACCAATGTGATGGGCCACGTGGGGGACAGCTCCGGCCCCCTGGCTTGTGTCGGGTTTCAAACCATCTTCCTGCGGTCCATCGAATGGCTCGTCACCGGTCAATGTCCGACCGCCATCCCAGATGATTTTCCCACAGCGGAACGCACCAGCCGTCGCTTTCCTGGAGGCATCCCGCGTGTGCCGATCATGGATCTCACCACCCAGGAGGCGATGGACCGCATCCAGGTGCCGGAGGGTTATCGCCTCGAACTTGTCGCAGCGGAGCCCACCATCGTGCACCCCGTGCTGTGCACCTGGGATGGCGACGGTCACATGTATGTCGCAGAGATGCGCACCTATATGCATGATCTAAAGGGCACGGGTGAAGACGAGCCAGCGTCGCGCGTGTCTCGTCTTACCGATACCAATGGTGATGGCATCCTGGACAAATCGACCATCTTTGCTGACCATCTCGTCCTGCCTCGCATGGTCCTGCCGCTGGATGGCCGCATCATCATCGCGGAGACGTACACGGGCAAGTTTGTCACCTACCAGGATACCAACGGCGATGGCATCGCTGATGAGAAAAAGGACTTCTACAACGGTGAACCGACGAAAAACAACCTCGAGCATCAGGATACGGCCCTGCAGTGGGGCATCGACAACCATCTCTACAGCGGCAATCTCTCCCGCCGCTTCCGGCTCACCCGCGAAGGCAGGGGCATGGAGCCCGTGCAAATTTTTGGCCGCACCTCGCAGTGGGGATTGGCCATGGATGATGAGGGGCGTTTCTTCTGCTCCGCCGCAGGAGGTGAAAACCCCGCCTTCGGCTTCCAACAAATGCCTGTCTACGGCAGCCTGACTTTTCCAGACGAAACCGCGCCGGGCTTCGCCGAGACTTTTCCCGGAGTGCAGACGCTGGATACCCAAAGCGGTCTCAATCGCATTCACAACATCAAGGGGACATTGAACCACTTCAGCGCCTGCTGCGGGCAGTCCATCTTCCGCGGCGATCGTTTGCCGCAGGAAACTCGGGGCGATTATTTCCTACCCGAGCCAGTCGGCCGCCTCATCCGC
Organism: Verrucomicrobium sp.; assembly: GCA_041287975.1. Taxonomy (GTDB): domain Bacteria; phylum Verrucomicrobiota; class Verrucomicrobiia; order Verrucomicrobiales; family Verrucomicrobiaceae; genus Verrucomicrobium. The sequence goes on from JBGGMQ010000499.1 coordinate 1,456, forward strand.
CGGGCCAAGGTGAACAATGTCGAAGGCAAGCGTGTTCTCACCAACGCCACCCCCGGCACTGAGTTCATCACCTCCACCGACATGGCGTTCCGCCCTGTCTGGACGACAACAGGCCCCGATGGCTGTCTGTACATCGTGGACATGCATCACGGAGTTATTCAGGAAAGCGCCTGGGTGCCACCCGGGGGCTACCTGCACAGTGCCATTGTGAACGAAGGCTATGACAAGTATGTCGGCCACGGCCGCATCTACCGGCTCGTGCACAAAGATTTCAAACCGGATGCGAAACCACGCATGCTGCAGGAGAGCCCTGCGGAACTGGTCAAGCATCTCTCTCATGCCAACGGCTGGTGGCGGGACACGGCTCAGAAACTCCTCGTACTCAAAGGTGACAAGAGCGTGGTGCCAGCCCTTGTCGAACTTGCCCGCAATGGTCAGGAACCCCTGGGCCGGATGCACGCGCTCTGGACGCTCGACGGCCTGGGCGCGACAGACCGGCAACTGCTCATGGAGGCATTCAACGACAAGGATGAACGCGTGCGCGCTGCCGCCATCCGCATCAGCGAAGTCTACCTGCAAAAGTCCGACAAGGAAGTGCTGACCAAGCTGGAGCCACTTCTCAAGGACCGGTCACCGGATGTGGTCGTGCAGGCAGTGAATTCCCTGCGCTACGTGCCGAACAAGGGCGGGCACACTGCCATCCAGACGGCCGCCACAGCACATCCGTGGAATGAGATCATCACCGCATCGGCCCGGCAGAGCTTGCAGTTTGACCCTGCCAAACCCAGCGGGATCTCCGTCAAAATCGATCCCTTGGGTATGGCTCTCATGCGCAAAGGCAGTGAGCACTACGCCCAGCTTTGCTTCGCATGTCACGGCCCCGATGGCAAAGGCGTGGTGACCTCTGACGGCCTCCACCTCGCTCCGCCCCTCGCCGGTTCACCCCGCGTATTGGGAAGCCCCGATGCTATTGTGCGCATTGTGCTGCACGGCCTCATTGGCGAAGTGGATGGCAAGACCTATCCTGGAGCCATGGTGCCCATGAAGGCCAACGATGACAAATGGGTGGCTGAAGTTATTACCTACATCCGCAACAGTTTCGGCAACAGTGCACCGACCATCACTCCTGCGGAAGTGGCAGCCATCCGTGCCGGGCCCGACCGGTTGGAACCCTACACCCTGGCAGAGCTTGCGCCGTATCTGGCAGTCCCCCGCGAGACGATGAAGGCATGGGCTTTCACCGCCTCGCTCAAGGAAAAGGACACGAAACTCGCCTGGGACGGCGACGCCAAGTCCCGCTGGTCCACGGGCACACCGCAGCAGCCCGGGCAGTGGTTTCAACTCGACATGCGCCAGCCCCATCTGCTCACACGCATCACCCTTGATTCCCTGGCCTCCAAGGACGACTTCCCGCGGGGTTATGAAGTCCGCGTGAGTGACGACGGCGAGCATTGGTCCGAACCCGTCGTTTCCGGTGTGGGAGCCGCGATGACTGCGATCCACTTCCCGCCGAAGACCGTCAGCCGCTTTGTGCGCATCACCCAGACGGCTTCCGACAAGGGCTGCTTCTGGTCCTTCAACGAGATGGCTGTGTATGGAAAGGCGGAAGGCGGTTCGCAGGCGAAATAGGCGGTGGTGTTGCGAATGGGTCAGCGA
>JBGGMQ010000500.1:0-8052 GCA_041287975.1 Verrucomicrobium sp.
TTAGCCTGGAACGGGCCCAAGCTGAAGCATACACCAGCCTCCGTAAAGGAGCCAACTGCTGACTGGAAAGCCGGATGCGGGAAAACTGCCTGTCCGGTTTGGAGGGAGGGGCGGCGCAACACAATGCGTCGTCCCTACCCCTATCAAAGCGACTGCGTCGCCAGATGTTGGGAGCGCGGTCCCGTCCAGCTCACCTCACTCGTCCAGATGCACAATGCCACGCTTCACGGCCACAATGGCGGCCTGGGTGCGATCAGCCACGTCGAGCTTTGATAGGGTGTTGGAAATGTGCAGCTTCACGGTCGCTTCGGACATGTGCAGCTTGGCGGCGATTTCCTTGTTGCTGTAGCCGGCGACGATGTGTCGCAGCACCTGCAGTTCGCGGGGCGTGAGGGCGTCGCGGGCCTGGCGGGCGGCGAGTTTGGAGGCAATGTTGGGGGAGAAGTACCTCTCACCGGCAAAGATGCGGCGGATGACCTCCAGCAACTCCTCCACCTCAGCAGCTTTGGAGACATAGCCTGCCGCCCCGGCCTGCACGGCGCGCCAGATGTCCTCCTCCCCTTCAAACACGGACAAAAGAACGACCCGGGCTTCAGGAAATTCCAGGCGGAGCTGTTTGGTGATTTCGGCACCGTCCTGGCCCGGCATCTTGAAATCCATGGTCACCACATCGGGACGGTGTTCACGGTAGACTTCCAGAGCCTGCGTGCCGTTGCTGGCTTCGCCGACCAGGAGCATGTCTTTCTCTCCTGAGATGGCTTCGGTGAGGCCCAGGCGCATCATCGCATGATCATCGACGACAAGGACACGGATTCTTCTTTTCATGATAATTGACCATTGGGGCGTTTGGCGACTTCCGCAGGCACTACGACACGCACGGTCGTCCCTTTACCCGGGGTGGATTCAAGGAAAAGCTTGCCCTGAAGTTTGTTGACGCGCTCGCGAATGCCCAAGACGCCAAAGTGACCTCGAGGTGCGGGTGCTGAGGTGTCAAAACCACGACCGTCGTCTTTGACCTCCAGTGTCACGGACTCCGCGGTGAACTCCAGCCTCACGCGGATGACACGAGGCGAGGCATGCCGGGCGGCATTGGCCACGGCCTCATGGGCGATGCGCAGCAGATGAATCTCTGAAGGGCCTGCCAGATGATAGGGCTGGCCTTCGACGTCGAGATGAAAGTGAGCCCCGGCCTCGGTGGCCACCGGAGTGAGCATTTCTTCAAAGGCCCCCTTCAGACCGCGGAGTTCGAGGGCAGTACTGCGGAGGTCACGAATGGAGGTGCGGGCCTCCTCCCGGCAATGGCGGAGCATCATCTCTGCGAGGGCCAGAGATTGACCTGCCTGCTCAGGAGTGGTTGCGATGCGTTGCCGCGCATTGCGGAGCTGGATGGAGAGGCCGGCCAGTTCCTGCTCAATGGTGTCGTGCAATTCGCGAGCGATGCGTTCACGTTCATCTTTCACCGCAGACCTTTCGATCTGGCTGCCGATGATCTGAGTTTGTTCCTCGACCCGCCGCCGCAACAGTGCGGCCCAGCCGAGTGAGACAAGCGCCGCTGCCCCTAAAATCCCCAAGGCCCAGAGAAGCCGTTGCAACGTCCACCAAGGGGGGTGGCGCACAATGGCGATATCGCTCCCGTCCCGTAGGTGAAGTCGGAATCCGTCCGCATTTTCACTGAAGGGAAGAGGGCGGGTGGTGGTCAGTTCACAGATGCCAGTGAGCCGCACCCGGGTTTCAGGAACAAAACGGGGATAAGGATCAGTGCGTGCGGGAAGGATGGCCTCAAAGAACCAGTCCGCAGTCCTGCACTGCAACACGCTCTCGTGATTGAGGCCGTCGCGTTGTGCTTGCACCACCGCATCGACAGTGACCAGTTCAGCCTGCTGAGGGCCCAGTTGCTTTTCCGTCAGGTCCAAAACTTGCGGCGGCGGTGGAATGCCTGCGCTCAGCGCTGTGATGCGGGTGGCGCGCAAGACGGGACGAAAGGGGGCCACGGCAGCAAAACCTTCCGCCTCAACACGAGTGCCGGGCGGCAGGTTGGCATCGGCGGCGTGGACGAAGACGCTGCCGCCCTCGCCCCTCAAATAAAGCCCGTCATTGGCCCTGTGGGTGACAATGCCGCGTACACGTACCCGGGTCAGAGAGGTGGAGTCGTGACGCAACAGCTCATTTACGGCTCTCAGGCCTGGCTCCCCTTCCGGGGCGGATAATTCTGAGGGAATGATCTGGTCAAAACTCGACACAAAGAAGTGCCGGCCCGCGAGCTGCCTTTGGGAATTGAAAACACTGCCGACGACGGCGCGAATGGTCACGGGCCTTTGCATCAGCTGAGCCGCCCGCTTCAGTGATTCTTCGCCCGGAGGCAGCAGCAGTCTTACCGTCCAGCCGGAAATCTCTGCTGTGAGCACAAGGGATCTGTCATGACTTTCAACTCCAGTCATCACCGCTGCGATCTCCACCCACTGGCAGTCGAGCGAGGGGGAGTACAGATCGGCCGCATCAATGTGTCGTGGAGGGGGCGGGGTTCCTTCGCTGAGGGCGGTCAATTTTCGGACCTGGATGATCGGAAGGAAGCCACCCGGATCTGTCACTCCTTCAACGCGCAACCGGGTGCCCATGGGCGGGGTGGTGGCTGAGCCCTCGGGCACTTCCAGGTAGATGCCTTCTTTGCCATCGTTCACAATGAGCGTCGATTGCTCTGGATGACGGTAGGTGACGGTTGCCTCCACCGATACCGGTAGATTCCGTGCGGCCTGCTCTGGTGTGAGGGCGCGGATGGACTCGATGGAATCCAGTGTCTGGCCATTGAGTGAAGGCAGCATGGCGCATAGCAATACTGCCAGGATGGTAAGACGTAGATGCACGGGTCTGTTAGTTTTCTAGGGAGCAACAATGAGGTGGCATCATGGGTGGCCGCCGGTGGAAGGGGGCAGACTCGCGCGACTTGTCATGACGCAGCAGTCTTTCAGAAAATTTCACCAGAGACACTATTACTGTATGTCTGATGCAAAATAATTAGCCATCTGGCTAGGTAGGCAGAGCGGCAGGGGGGGTGTCATACTGTCGGCATGAAGTTCGACATTGATTCTGCTACTCCAAAACTTTGCGCCATGAGCTGGCCGTCTCATGGTGCGCGAGTGCATCGCCCGCAAGTCGCGGGCTTTTCCCTGGTAGAGGTGGCGCTGACGCTCGGCATCATTTCTTTTGTCTTTGTGACCGTGTTTGGACTGCTGCCGGTGGGCCTGGATGTTTCCCGTCAGGCCATCGATACCACCGTTTCCGGGCAGATCACCCAGCAGATGATCAATGAGGCTCAGCAGACGGATTTCTCCGGACTGCAAAGCCTCGCGGCGGCATCGGTTGCCGAACCCTGGTGCTTCGACGATCAGGGCAGCAAGGCTGTCGATCTCAAATCAACTCTCTACAAAGCCGTGTACCAGGTGGCACCGACGGCAGCTCTGCCATCTGGCGCCTCCACTCAGAATCTCGCGGTGGTCACAGTGTGTGTGCTCAACTCAAAGGGTGTCAACGCCAGCAAGGACCTGGATCTGTACAAGAATCCCGCCTCGCGGAAGACCACCATTCTTGTGCCTGACAACGGCCGGTAGGCTGGCGGAGATAATTTCCTATTTCCAACAGCCATGTCGTCCCGTCGCCACGCCCCGGCCTTCACGCTTGTCGAGTTGCTGCTCGCCGTGGCGCTGCTGGCATTCATTGTGGCCGTGGTCTCCCAGATGACCCAGCAGACCAGCCAGGTGTGGCGGAGCTCTGCGAACCGGATCCAGTCGTTTCAAGAGGCGCGTGCGGCGTTTGAATCCATGACCCGCACGCTCAACCAGGCCACGCTGAACACTTACCATGAATACTATGACGCCAGCAACAGGCCGCGTGCCCAGCTGACGGCTGCGGACCGGGCGGCATTTGTGCCGGCGACTTACGACCGTTACTCCGACCTGCACTTCATCTCCGGCCAGGCGGGCACGCTGCTGGCGGCCAGTCCCAAGGCGGTGCAGACACAGACTCACGCGGTCTTCTTCCAGGCGCCTCTGGGGCGCTCCGCAGCCTACGACTCCCTGCGAGGAGCACTCAATGCCTGCGGCTATTTCCTGAAATTCAGCAGTGACGAAGCCGCTGTCCCGGAGCCTGTGAAGAAGGCCCCCCAGTACAAGGCACGCTACCGCTACCGCCTGATGGAGATGACCCAGCGGACCGAACGTCTGGGAGTGTATCAGGGGACCGCAACCAGCAGTCAGGATTGGTTTGTAAACCAGGCGGACGGAGCCAGCCGGGTGGTGGCAGAGAATGTGGTCGCGATCGTGCTGCTGCCGAAGCTGTCTGCGCATGATGACGTGCCATCGGGCGCAGGCGCAGGAGTCTCCCTGGCACCGCGCTACAACTACAATACCCGCGTCCCGCGCGCAGCCATGGACGATCCTTCGTGGCCTGCGGCAGATCCACCATTCCCCGCCGACCAGTTCCTGGCTTATCCATCGTCAGGTGGCAGCGCGGTGGGCGCATCCCGGCATCATCAACTGCCCCCGCTGATGAAGGTGGTGATGGTCGTGCTCGACGAAGCATCCGCCAGCCTGGTGCAGGGGAATGCCACGACGCCGCCCAAAGCGCTCGATTTCTCGGGCGTCGGTCTGTTCCGCAATGCGGCGGCCATGGACTCCGACCTCAAGGCTGTGGAAGACATTCTCAACGCTCAACCGGGCAACCTCACTCAGAACCAACAACGGCTCACCTACCGGATCTTCTCCACGGAGATCATCATGAGAGAAGCCAAATGGAGCGCGAATTGATATGATAGCACCATTCTCCCTGACCCAGGCGGGCAGAAAGGGCCTGGCCCTCGTCATCGTCCTTCCTTTGGTTGCCCTGGTCACCATTCTCGTTGTCGCCTTCCTTTCGAGCGTCTCAACGGAGTTCCAGTCCGCCAAGAACCAGGGCTACTCCGCGGATGCCCGCATTCTGGCGGACTCCGCCGTGAATATTGTCATTTCCCAGATCCAGGATGCCACGGGAATGCCGTCTCTCGCCTGGGCCTCCCAGCCAGGCATGGTTCGTACCTATGACAACACCGGTGCGCCCACGGCGGCGTACAAGCTCTATTCATCGAGTGAATTGCGAGTGGCGGGGGCTTTTGATCCGGTGGCGAGGTTTGCCACGGAGATTCCTGCCGACTGGTCTGACGCAGGCAATGCCAGCCTGTACACGGATTTGAATGCGCCCGTCACCGTGGGGCGTGGTGCCACAGCCGTCACGCACTACCCGGTCATCCATCCGGGAGGCGTGGCTGGCGCTCATGGGGTCAACAAGGCGTTGGTTGGTTCATCGATCCCCATCGAAGGGTGCTATCTGGACACTTCCGCCCCGGGTGGTGCCGCCGTAGTGGCCACGAGCGCGGTACAGCCAAACCCCCTCCCCATGCCGGTGCAGTGGATGTATGTGCTGAAAAATGGTGCGCTGGCGGCCATGAACGCGCAGACGAAGAAGGTGGCCGGAGCTGGCACTACGCTGCCAGATGGCACGGTCAATCACATTGTGGGACGGGTGGCGTTCTGGACGGATGACGAGAGCTGCAAGATCAATCTCAACACCGCAGCGGAAGGGACCTTTTGGGACCGGCCGTGGACGGCCACCCAGAGCTCCAGCACCAACGGGTATGAAGGCTACGAGCGTCTCCTGGCGCTGCGCATGCCGGCGCAGAATGAGTTTCAGCGCTACCCGGGACATCCCGCGATGACCTGTCTGAGCACGGTGTTCCCCTTGCTGGGGGACGAGACGCTGGAGCAGTATCACACACGCATCTTTGGCTTCATCCCGCGCGTCGTGCAGGGCGGCAGCCGGAGTGGTACTGCGGCGGTCACGGGCTCCACCGCGCCGCTGGTTCCAGACTCCGACCGGCTGTACGCCTCGGTGGATGAGCTGCTGTTCAGCCCAGTGGGAATGCCGCGCCAGGAGAACAGCAAAGCCCCCTTCACCCCCTTCACAGAGCAGGACATCGAGCGCGTCCGCTTCTTCCTCACCACCACGAGTCGCGCGCCTGAGGTGAACCAGTTCAACAAGCCGCGGATTGCCCTCTGGCCGTTGCAGGCCCACACAGCAGACGTGAGCAAACCTGTTGCCTCAGCGAACCGCAATGCCCAGGACAAGCTCATTGCCTTCTGTTCAACACTTGGCAACAAAAGCGGCACTCCCAAGCCCTACTACTTCCAACGGTACAGCACCTACACCACCGCGGCCCAGATTGCTGAGGCGAGCAGCCAAAGTCCCACCATGGACTGGACGGAGGTGCCCCGGAACCAGGAACTGTACCGCTACCTGCAGACGCTGACAGACGCGCCCATCCCTGGGCTGGGGGGCAGTTTGCAGGGCAAGTATCCCAAGAGTCGTGACCAGATCCTGACGGAGATGTTCGACTTCATCCGCAGTCAGGTGAACACCTTCAGCACGGCGGGGGCTCCTGCCTACTACTACGCGCCATTCAATCCTTCGCGCCTCATCCCGGCCCAGTCACAGATCGTGCCACTGGTTCTGCCCAATGGCACCCGGGGCTTCGGCCGGTTCCCGACAGTCACTGAGGCGGCTCTCGTGGTCTATGCCTCCAGCGCCACGGACCCTTCGCAGATGCGGGCAGTTTTAATCCTCGAACCCTTCAATCCCGCGCCCGGACCTCCGGTGTGGTCCTCGCATGTGCGCTACACCGTCAAGGGACTCAATGGCTTCATGGCTGGCACTGTGCCGATGGGATTTCAACCCACGGCGAGCAATCTGGTGACAGGCCTGGATGGCCAGTCCAATGCCACCGCACTCACTGGGCTGGAGCAGTCCACCCAGTACTACAGTGCGTCTGGTCTCTTCACGAATCCGAAGACTCTGGGCCATGCAGATGAGGAGAAGAACTACACGCTCTGTTCTGAACCCTTCCAGATCAGTGGGAGCAAGTTCGACTTCAATGGCGGTACGATCACCATCGAGATCTCCCCGGGAGCTTCACCCAATACTCCGGTTCAGACCATTACTCTGAAGTTCCCCCCCGTGACGGCTCTGCCCCGGCCCACCGTCTCCACGGCGGCCTATGCGGACTACAATGGTCGCATCAACCGCTACGCCAATCCTGCCGTGCAGAATGGCAGGTTCGGCATCCTGGAGGATGGCAAGCACAACCCCCTGCCTCTGATCACCAACACAGACACGGTGCGCAGTGTGGAGGCCCGCTATGGCGGACCTGCCAGAGGGGACCTGCGCTTCTTTGCAGCACTGAAAGACGTGCCTCCGGAATACTTTGAAGGGCATTGAAGTTCAGATCCCTTGCTGGGGGGCAAGCCCTATGATGCGCCAGCGCCTGCCACCGCAGAAGTCAATCTGGTGCACAGCCTGCGCATCGATGCCCAGACAGGCCCGGGAGATACCAGCAACCAGAACGGATTCTACGCCGGCAGCGGCGGCTCGGGTGACGTGCGCGGGAAGCTGCTGCCCAATGCCAACTACAATGATCCCAACCGTGGCGACAACAAACGCAACAGCACCATCCCTGTGGTGCCGCGTGGGCTCAATGGTGCCTACATGGCGGACGGCGTCACCCTTGGGGATTGGGACACCGGGGTGGGCACCACAGCCGACGGCCCCTACATCAACATTGCAGACCAGGCCAGCGCCAACAAAACGCAGGCATCCTCCGGCTTGTACTATGCAAAGGGAGGCTATGTGAATGGAGCAGGGGTCATGGAAAGCGGCTCCTCGTTTTCACCCAACCGCCAGATCTCCTCCGCTGTCGCTTTCGGCTCACTTCCCACAGGCATTGACCCAGCGGATCCCGCCAATGCGAAACCCTGGCAGACGCTTTTGTTCTGCCCCAATCCTTTGGGGGGTGCGGCTCACCCGGGTTTTGGGAAACAAACGGGTGCGACCGCCGGAAATCCTGTGCCGGGTCCACCTTATGCGATGCCGCCTGACCATGCTTTCCTGGACCTGTTCACCATGCCGATCGTGGAGCCGTATGCGATCAGCGACCCTTTCTCCACTGCGGGCAAGGTGAACATGAACTACCAG
>JBGGMQ010000501.1:0-4214 GCA_041287975.1 Verrucomicrobium sp.
CCCGGCCAGTGGCAGCACGTCTTCGTCACGTACAATGGCAAAGGCAAAGCCGCAGGCGTGAAGATCTACATCGACGGCGTGGAAGAAGTGCTCAAAGTCGATACCGATGCACTCAAAGGCAGCATCAAGACCTCCACTCACCTGCGCGTCGGTCAACGCAGTGGCAACCAAGTCTTTGATGGCGGCAGCGTGCAGGATGTGCGCGTCTATGGTCGCGCTCTCAGCCCTGCCGATATCAAGACCCTGCACAGCACCGGCCCCCTCCGTGCCATGCTCGCCGCCGCCTCCACGGCCCGCACTCCTGCTCAGCAGAATGCCTTGTTCGAATACTACCTAACCACACGCGATGAGGCCCACAAACAGAGCGTCGCGGCCCTCACCAAGCTCGAAGGGGAGCGCACCGCCATTCGTACCCGCAGCCCCATCACTCACATCCAGGAGGAGAAGATGGGCAGCCCCGCCATGGCCAACATCCTCAAGCGCGGCCAGTACGATCAAGTGGGTGATGCGGTCGAGGCCGCCGTCCCTGTCGCTCTGGGCAAGCTGCCGGATGGCACACCCAAAAACCGTCTCGGTCTCGCCCAGTGGCTGGTGAAGGCGGACAATCCTCTCACGGCCCGTGTTACCGTGAACCGCTTCTGGCAGGAGATCTTCGGCCAGGGTCTGGTGAAGACGCCAGATGACTTCGGCATCATGGGAGCCGCGCCCAGCAACCCTGAGCTGCTCGACTTTCTTGCCGTCGACTTCCGCGACAGTGGCTGGGATGTGAAGCGCTTCTACCGCCAGATGCTCACCTCCGCCACCTACCGGCAGGCCGCCCTGACCACACCCGAAAAGCTGGAGAAAGACCGCGACAACCAGCTCCTTTCCCGCGGCCCCCGCTTCCGCATGGATGCAGAGATGGTTCGCGACTACGCCCTTGCCGCCAGCGGCTCCCTCTCTGGCCGTATGGGTGGCCCCGGCACGAAGCCCTATCAGCCTGAGAACATCTGGGAAGTCGTCGGCCTGGGCACGGAACGCTACACCCAGGACAATGGTGAGAACCTCTACCGTCGCACCCTCTACAACTTCTGGAAGCGCATGGCCCCTCCCCCAAACATGGAGACCTTCAACGCACCCAACCGCGAAGTGAGCTGCGTCCGCCGTGACCGCACCAACACCCCCTTGCAGGCCCTCGTCACATTGAACGACCCCCAGTTCGTGGAAGCCGCCCGCAATCTGGCGCAAAAGGCCCTCAAGGCCGGTGGAGGAGACAACTCTGCCGTGGTTCGATACATCACGCAGCACCTCATCGGTCGCGCACTCCGTCCCGAGGAGCAGGGCATCGTCGCTGCCAGCCAGCAGGACCTGGAGACTTACTACAAGGCCAATCCCGCCGACGCCAAGGCCCTCATTGAAGTGGGCGAGACCAAGCCCGACACCACTCTCGACATGGTCACGCTCGCCACCTGGACCATGGTCTGCAACCAGATGATGAATCTCGATGAGGTGCTGAACAAGTAACTAAGCAACCAGTTAAAAGTTAAGAGTGAAAAGTAATAAGTTATTCCAAAAACCCGCATTGACCAAGGCGCTGCCCTCCCCGCTCTTAACTCCTCCACTTTTCACTTTTTACTTAATACTTTTCACTTCCTCCCCCCATGTCCCTTCTCGCTGACCACAGTCTCTTCGAAACCCGCCGCCAGTTCTTCTCCCGTGGCAAAAATGCCTTGGGCTACGCCGCGCTGACGAGTCTCCTGGGTGAAGGCCTTGCCCGTCAGGCTCAAGCCAGCAGCAGTGCCACCGTGGGCGGCATGGGTATGGGCCCGCACTTCGCTCCCAAGGCGAAGCGGGTGATCTATCTCCACATGGTGGGTGGCCCGTCCCAGATGGACTTGTTCGATTACAAGCCCACGATGAAGGACTGGTACGACAAGGATCTGCCCGCCAGCATCCGCAAGGGCCAACGGCTCACCACCATGACCAGTGGTCAGGCCCGCTTCCCCATCGCACCTTCCAAGTACGAGTTCAGTCAGGCCGGAGAGTGCGGCATGTGGATGAACACGCAGCTCCTGCCCCAGCTCGGCAAAGCTGCCGATGACATCTGCTGGATGCGCAGCCTCCACACGGAGGCCATCAACCATGAGCCGGCCATCACCGCCATGCAGACCGGCAACCAGATCACCGGTCGCCCCTGCCTCGGCTCCTGGGCCTCCTATGGTCTGGGCAGCATGAATGAGAATCTGCCTACCTTCGTGGTGCTAGTGGCCACGCCGAGCAATCGCGAGCAGGAGCAGGCCATTTCCGCCCGTCTCTGGTCCAGTGGTTTCCTCCCTGGCGAGCATGCTGGCGTCTCCTTCCGCAGCAAAGGTGATCCCATCCTCTTCATCAACAACCCTCCCGGTGTGAACAGCGCCGTGCGTCGCCGCACCCTGGATGGGCTCAATGCGCTCAACGAACTGAACTACAATCTCGTTGGCGATCCCGAAACCCATACTCGCATCAAGCAGTATGAAATGGCCTTCCGCATGCAGGCCAGCGTGCCTGAGCTGACCGACATCAGCAAGGAGCCTGACCATATCTACAAACTCTACGGCGAAGAGGCGCGCAAGCCCGGCTCCTTTGCCAACAGCGTCCTCATGGCCCGTCGCCTCACTGAGCGCGGCGTGCGCTTCGTCCAGATCTACCACAATAACTGGGATCACCACTCCAATGTGAACGGACGCATGCCCGCCCAGTGCAAAGACGTTGACCAACCCTGCGCCGCCCTCATCGAGGATCTTAAACAGCGCGGCATGTTCGATGACACCCTCATCATTTGGGGTGGCGAATTCGGGCGCACTATTTACAGCCAGGGCGGCCTCACCAAAGAGAACTACGGACGCGACCATCACCCACGCTGCTTTAGCATGTGGATGGCTGGTGGCGGCTCAAAAGGTGGCACCATCTACGGAGAGACCGACGAGTTCAGCTACAACATCGTCAAGGACCCCCTCCACATCCGGGACTTCCACGCCACCGTCCTCAATCTCCTCGGCTACCACCACGACCGCTTCACCTTCAAATTCCAGGGCCTGGATTCCAAGCTCACCGGCGTGGAACAAGCGAGAGTCATCAAAGAGCTCATCGACTAAAAAAAGAAAGCCGGGCAGATCAAAATCCTGCCCAGCCCGCATCTCAGATTTCGGGGGGGATCTCAACGAGATCCCCATCTTGTAAATCCTTCAGAAATCTTGTTAATCCTGTCTCAGATAGCGGTCTTCTTTCCACCCCTGACAGGCCGCTTCGTCCACTCGTCTTTGGTCAACTTGCCATCGCTGTCCTTGTCCCAGCGGGCAAAGCGTTTCTCAGCCTTCGGGCCCTGCTTCTTGGCCATCTTGCTGTCTTTGAATTCGTCCTTGGTCAGGAAGCCATCGCTGTTCGAGTCCAGTTTCCCAAAGCGCTTCTCCATACGCGCCTTCATCACTTCCGGACTCGCCTTCGAAGCTTTGGCTTTGGCCTTGTCCGTGCCTTCGTCCTTGGTTTTAGCCGTATCCTTGGCCACGTCCGTTTCCTTCAATTTGCCATCGGCATCCGTTTGAGAAGGAGGAGTTGTTGGCGTTGCAGCAGGTGCTGTCACAGGTGCTTTCGCGGGCACATCTGCAGGCTTGGTTGCCGCACTATCCACCGTGGGATTGGCTTGCACCAGCGCCGCACCGCACACCAGACTCAAAAAAACAGGGAGGGTCTTCATAGTATTCAATCAATTGGGGGTTCCTACCTTAGTCGCCCTCCCCTCTCCAATTATTCATTCATAATCAGTCCCTGCCGCCTCTGCAGCTCCATGGTCAACCCCAAACCTCCCCCCTACCACCGCCCATCCCTCACCCCCGATACCCAACAAGCAGCTCATTCATAATTCCTAATTCATAATTTTGCATTCGCGCTCCGCGCGTCAAACTCCCACCGCCCCATACCCACTGCCCCGCGAGCAGTGCTCATACAGGTGCCCAAACACCTCATGCGCCGCAATGCTGCTGGACCGCGGCAATTTCGGCAGATCCCCGATCAACACCGGCCAGTCCTGCGGATCCTCCGGGATCCGTCCATGGGAGCCCTTCACCAGACCCGCATCCAGCGGGATCACATCAAACAGCGTGCGAATCCGCAGCGTCTTCAGCGCCAGCTTCCACGCCAGCTTCAACTTGGGGAACTTGATCTCGGGATCGAGGAACAATTCCACTGGGTCATAGCCG
>JBGGMQ010000502.1:0-10438 GCA_041287975.1 Verrucomicrobium sp.
AACTTCCTGGAAGGCAAGGCCGCCATTGAGGGCGCAGAGGGCCAGGGCCGCTATCTGAATCAAGTGCACCGCGACGACGTGGCTCGCACCCTCATGCACCTGCTGCTCGGTGGGCATCAGGGAGTTTTCAACGTGGTGGACGAGGCCCCCATGACTCAGCGCGAGTGTTTCCGGCACCTCTCCGCCCGCTTTGCCAGGCCGATGCCCCCGGTGGCCCCGCCCAACAACGAACGCAAACGCGCCTGGACGAACAAGCGGGTCTCTAACGTCGCGCTGCTGGCCACCGGTTACAAATTCACGTACCCCTCCTACCTCGATGCGGTGGCGCATGACCCGGAGCTGGTCTCCTCCATCCTCGCGGAGCTGGGTCTTCCCGGCACCAGTGGGCGACGCGGACGGAATATCGTGATTGTGGGGCTCATGGGCTCCGGCAAATCCACTGTGGGGCGCATGGCAGCGCAGAGTCTCCGGTTCGGCTTCATCGACACGGACCAGATCATCATGGAAACGGCTCGCAAGTCGATCCCGGACATCTTTGCCGCCGAAGGCGAAGCGGGCTTTCGCAAACGGGAAACTGAGGCCCTCAAATCACTGCTGGGCAAGGAAGGCATGGTCATCGCCACCGGTGGCGGCATCGTGACCCAACCGGTCAATCTGCCGATCCTGAAGCAACTGGGCTACGTGGTCTGGCTCAATGCCGACCCGTACACGCTGTACCAACGCACGGCCCACAACAATGACCGCCCGCTGCTGCGCAACCAGGACCCTGCCGCCACGCTGAGGCATCTCTATGATTCCCGCCGACCGCTGTATCAGCGCGCCTCGGACCTGCAGATTGGTACCGATGATCTGACTGCACAGGATGTGGCCTATGGGCTGGCGGAGAGTGTGCGGGTGTATTTCAGGTAAAAGAGAAGGCGTGAGGTGTGATGAGGTGGAAGTCAGGCGGCCGGAATCAAAGCCTTCGCGCTCACTCCCAGCTCATAACTCTTAACTCCTAACTTTTAACCCCTGCTCCCCCAATGCCCCCTGTCGATCTCAAATCAGAGATTCAGGAAATGGCCCGCCTCCTCGGCTTCTCCGACTGCCGCATCGCGTTGGCGCGGCCGGCAGCGCACCGGGAGTTGTACCAGCAATGGGTGGCCGAGGGCAAATATGGGGACATGGCCTGGATGGCGAAAAATGTGGACCGCCGCAGTGACCCCCAACTGGTGCTGCCGGGGGCAAAGTCGATTGTGGTCTTTGCCCTGAACTACTTTCAGGGCGGCGATGAGCAACCGGGAAACCTTGAAGGCAGGATCGCCCGGTATGCCTGGAACAATGACTACCACGACCTCATCGACAAGAAACTGAAGGCGATGAACGAGTTTCTAGCGGGACGGGGAGGCACGCAGAGATTCTATGTAGATACGGGCCCTGTGCTGGAACGGGACTTCGCCAGTGAGTCGGGACTTGGCTGGGGTGGCAAGAGCACCATGCAAATCCATCGCGCTCTGGGCACCTGGTTCTTTCTCGCGGAGATACTCACCACGCTGGAGCTGGCTCCCGACACGCCGGCGCGCGATCTGTGCGGTCGCTGCACGCGCTGCATCGATGCCTGCCCCACGCAGGCCATCACGGCCCCGCGTCGCATGGACGCCCGCAAGTGCATCTCCTACCTCACCATTGAAAGCAAAAGCAGCATCCCACTGGAATACCGTCGCGCCATTGGCGACCGGCTCTATGGCTGCGACGAATGCCTCACCGCCTGCCCCTGGAACCGCTTTGCCGAGGCATCCCATGAAGCGTGGTTCCAAGCCCGGGACAGCGTGTTTGGCATGCGCTTGCGGGACATGCTCAAGCTTGATGATGAACAGTTCCGCGCACTTTTCGCCAAATCCCCCATCAAGAGAATCAAGCGCCCCGCCTTCCTGCGCAATGTCTGTGTGGTGCTTGGCAACGTGGGCACAGAGGAGGACCTGCCCGAATTGGAACAGGCCGCGCTAGATGAACATCCGCTCATCTCTGAACATGCGCTCTGGGCCATTGAAGAAATTCGGGCTCGATTTCAATAGAGCCCCATCATTGGGGAAGCGGTTATTTCAAACATTCCTGTCACCATCCCATCCCGGAATGGCGAAAGTTACACCCCTGACGACCATTGCCCCGCGCAATCTTGTGCAGGCGACAGGCTTGCGGACCGTTTAATGTCCACATCGACATAATTACGCCGCAGTGATTTCATCGACCAAGGGGCTCTTCGATGACGACCAGAAATCCGTTTAACTCGATACATTACTTGCGCTACCAGAGAGTTCTGGTAATACATGAGTAGAACTCTCTGGTAGCGTCTAAGTGGAATACCCGGCAAGCTTATGCCATCCCTTCACCGCCTGCACTCTGCCGTGACGTCGACCCTGCCGGGTCAGACGATGGCCTTGACCACGGAAATGACGGAGCCGAAGAGCATGGCGATCAGCCAGATGATGGCGAGCACCAAAATGACAATGGCCGCCACCCCATCAGTGATGCTGGCAAGGATCCCGGGGACCAGGGCGTGGCAAAACTGCACGATGAAAGTGGCCACCACGGTGGTGAGCAGAAAGAGAATCATGCCCTTGTTCTTGGCAAAGCGCTGGTTCGCCAGCAGCAGGCACGCACCAAAGGCCAGCTTGAGCATGACGAGAATGCCCAGCGTGACAGCCGCGCCTTCGGTGTCGAAAAACCCCCAGGTTAGCGCGTACGCTGCGGTACCAAAGGGGGGGGAGCAGAACAAGCCCAGCATCAGGAGAGTCTTTCCCAATGCGGTGAACAAGGCGGCTACGCAGCCGAGCAGCATCAATAAGGCTGTGATCAATGTCACGCATCCCTGGATCCGACCGGTGACATTGTCAGTAAGGAGAAAGGAGCTCACCATCAAGCTCAAAGAGAAGAGAACAAGGACATCGAGCGCCACCAGACTGGCGATGCCCATGCCGGGTCGGGGAGGCGATGGCTCTTCTCTGCTATCTTCCAGGAGTTTGCGGGTTTCAGGATCTTCAACAGAGAGTGACCGGCCCTCCGTCACACCAGAACGCTGCCAGAAGGCGGAGCCTGCCTCCACACCAATACAAAGGAGCGCCAGGATTATGGCCGCGACGAAAAACGGTTTGCGCATCTCATCCATGACTCAATCTACATCATCTCGCGCAAAAGCTGAAGTGTTGAGCGAAGAAGAAATGCGGGTCACGATTCCAGACCTTGATGCCGCGCTTCAGAAGTGGGTGTTGCAGGCCGCACCTGGAGCCACCTTCACTCTGCAACCTCTGCTTTCATCGTCTGAGCTTCCAGAGAAACCCTGCGTGCATGGCTGGTTGCAGGACATCAAACCTTCTCAACCGGTGAGACCGGCCCGAGGACCAGTGGAACTGAAGGCAACCCTGCGCTATCTCCTCACAGTGGCGTGCGCGGATGAAGGCCAGGCTCACGCCGTTCTCCATTCCCTGCTGGAGGCGGCGGTCAATCTGCCGGCAACACCAGACTCAGATCCCGCCTGGACTTTGGATCAGGAGCCTCCGCCCCATTCTTTCTGGCAGGCCTGCGGGCTCAACCTCCGTCCCTGCCTGGTGCTCTCCACCCCTCTGGCACTGCCACGACCACCGGCGCGCCCCGCACCGCCAGTGAGGGAGGTCCGTGCCGACATTCACCCCCTGCCCTCCGCCGTCGCAAAATAGTACCCTCGAACTCGGCCGAAATGCCCCCTGCCTCCTGCGCACCGGTCCTGTAACGAATCAACTTCACCTTCAACTCCATCCCCATCATGCCGAGCTATCTTGCTCCCGGAATTTACGTCGAGGAAATACCCTCGGGACCGCGTCCCGTGGAGGCGGTTGGCACCAGCGTGGCTGGCTTTGTTGGACTGGCACCCGATGCAAGCGCGGCCTTGAACGAGGCGCGCTGGTGCGACAATTGGAGCCAGTTCGTCCGCGTGTATGCCAAACCTGGCAACACCAGCACCCCTCTTTCTCACGCTGTGTTTGGCTTTTTTGAGAATGGCGGCACGCGCTGCTGCGTGGTGAATGTGGGTGCGGCAGGCAACCTCCTCGGTGATGGTCGAACCCGCCAGGGGCTTGATCTCCTGGAGACATTCGACGATATTGCCATCGTCGCCGCTCCAGGCTATGCCGATGCTTCGGCCTATGATGCGCTGCTGTCTCATTGTGAAAAGCTGCGTGACCGCGTTGCGATTCTGGATGCCCCCGAAACCGTGGAGTCCATTGACGCATTGACCAAGGTCGCCGTGGCAACTGCCAGTCCAAAAAGCCGGCGTGAAGGGGACGCCCCTGCGGCTCAGCCCTCAGCAGGCCACAGGCCCCGTCAATCTGATGGCGGCTACGGTGCCTTTTACTTTCCCCACATCACGGTGAGAGATCCCTTTGCGCCCACCCAGTTTGTGGATGTGGCTCCTTCAGGGCATATCGCCGGGGTCTATGCCCGGTCTGATGCGACGCGGGGCGTGCATAAGGCACCGGCCAATGAAGTGATCCGCGGGGCCATCAATGTCACCTGGAGGGTCTCCCACCAGGAACAGGAAAAGCTGAACCCTGAAGGGGTCAATTGCATCCGGTTCTTCGATCGGGAGGGCATTCGCATCTATGGAGCCCGGACTGTGGCGGTCTCCTCCAGCGAGTGGCGGTACTTGAGCGTACGCCGCCTCTTCAACATGATCGAGGAATCAATCGCCCGCAGCACCCGGTGGGTGGTGTTTGAACCCAACGACCGGCCGCTCTGGAAGGCGATCACACGGGATGTTTCGGCCTTTCTCACCACGATCTGGCGCCAGGGGGCGCTGAAGGGGCGCACTCCCGACGAGGCATTTTTCGTCCGCTGCAATGATGAGACGAACCCACCAGAAGAGATTGATGCCGGGCGAGTGACCATCCTCATCGGCATTGCTCCTGTGAAGCCCGCTGAGTTTGTCATCTTCCGCATCGGTCAGACGGCGGAAGGCACCCAGGTCGACGCCCAGTCCTAGAATTTTTCACCCTGCATCCCGTCATGGCTGACACTCCTTCCCCCCCACCTGCCTCCGCCCCTGCTGCTGCAGCGGTGATGGATCCCTACCGCTCCTACAACTTCAGGCTCGACATTCAGGGCGTGACCAAAGGTTACTTCACTGAATGCACCGGGCTTGGCATCAAGGTGCAAAGCATCGCCTACCGCGAGGCGGGCAGTGGCCAGGTGGTCCGCAGGCTGCCGGGCCCTGTGGACTACAGTTCCGTCACTCTGAAGTACGGGCTCGTTGACGCGACGGAGCTCTGGGACTGGTTCATGAGTGGCGTCCGCGGCAACGTGCAGCGGAAGCACCTCTCTGTGGTGATGTTCAAAGACGAGCAGGATGGCAAGCCGGGCGTCCAATGGGATCTGGTCAATGCGTGGGTCTCAGAATGGAACGGGGCTCCCCTGGACGCTCTGGGCAGGGAAGCTGCGGTCGAAACCATGACCCTCGTCTTTGAGTCCCTCGAACGCGTCTAACCCGCCAATCCCAAACCATGGAGGACAAGGGCATGATTCGCAGCAACCCCCGCTGGCGGTCCCGACTGGCGGGATGGCTGCGTGAGATGGCGAATCACGTGTCCCCCACTGGACCGGCCATTGCCGGGACCCAGCCTGTGGCGCTCCCACCTCTTTCTGACGAGGAGCCTCTGCTGATGGAGGAGGACGGCAGCCTGGGGCCACCCGCGCACTGGGTGGCACTCGTCAAAGACAGGGCTCCGCACCTGCTCCAACCCCAGCGGGTTCTGCGTGCTCCCACCAGGGTGACGCGGTCGCAACCGGGGCCAGAGCGGCCCGTGGAGACAGAGCCGCGCCCGAAAGCCCCCCGTGCCGAGAGAGCACTCCAGGAAACAACCAGGGCGGAGCTCCGCAGAGAATCTCCGGACCAGTCCATGATGGTGCCTCTCCCGGGCAACCTTTCCCCATCCAAGACGCCACCCGCCCCTCACGCGGAACGGCAGGCCGCTACCACAGGAGCAAATCCTCCTTCGTCCCGCGCCGTTGCAGACGACGCCATCGCCCCGCCACCGCTTGGTTTCGCCCCCCGCGCTTATGAGCCGCAGCAGCCAGATGCCAAAGAGAGAGCTGCATCGCGTGGGACTGAAAGCGATGCCGTGGAGTCCCATCCTGCGGGACCGTCGCGAGTAATTCCTGAACCAGGCTTCATTCGTTTCCTCCCCTCGCCGCCTCCTGTACCGTCTGCCCCAGCCCTTCTGCAGCGATTACAGAGATCAGCAAACCCCTTGCCAACGGAATTCCCTGACGCCTCCTCTGTGGGACACCGTGAGCCCTCACTGTTGTTTCGACCGGAGCCGTCGTCAGCGGCAAGACAGCCTGCTGACGTGTCCCAAAGTGCATTGCCCCTCCAAAGGCGGCCTTCACCTCCAAAGCGGCCCTTGCCCCCAGAAAGTCGCGACAGGACCAGGCATGAGGAAACCTTTTTTACGCCCCCCCTGGCGCCCCACCTCCAGGGCCCATTATTTCCCCCACCCGTTGAGACGGCAGTGTCGCACCTCTCCCGCTGGCCAGACCTTCCACATGATCCTCTGGCGCTGGAATTCCCCGTCACGATGACCACTGGCAGGGGTGCCGCCTCCCGGCATCGCCCCCCTCCTCCTGACCCTCCCGACGATCCTGCCGCCCGTCTGGCCATGCCGCCGGGACGCAAACGCGAACTGCTTCTCGAACAGCATGATTCCCCATGGAAAGAGCCACCTTTTTAATTGAAAGCACCGGCGAACGGCTCTCGTGCATGCTCAATCCGGAGACGCTGGAAATGCAGCGGTCCACCGGACTGCGCACGCTGCCCTCCACTCGTGGCATGCATCAGGAAGGCGGCCAGGATGAGGATCCCGTCTACTATGCGGGCGGCGGACGCACAGAGCTACGGCTGGATTTGTTGTTCGATACCACGCTCGCGGGCTCCACGGTGGAGGCGGAGGACGTGCGCGTGCTGACAACCCCGCTGTGGAGGCTCTCCGGCCAGGGGGGTGAGGCAGGGGCGACGAGTCTGCCACTGGTGCGCTTCATTTGGGGCCGCAGCTGGAATGTCCCGGGGGTGATCACGGCCGTTGCTGAAAGGTTCGAGCACTTCAATGCCCAAGGTGACCCGCGGCGCTCCTGGATCAGTCTGCGCTTCCGACGTGTCAATGAACCCCAGCCCCCGCCGGAACCGCCAGGGCTGACGGGAGAGCAAGCCGCCCTGCTGGCCAGCGACCTGGAGGCAGGGCCCATCGATGAGGGTGAAACTTTCCTGGAATCCCTGCCAGGGGACGAAGATCCGCTGCTCCGCTCTGAGCCGCTCAGCGTGGTGGCGGAACGGATGTATGGCGACCCCTCCTGGTGGCGCTTTCTCGCGGTGCTGAACGACCTGGAAAACCCGGTCTTTGCCCCTCCCTACGCCCCGGTGCGGGCACCCGAGGTGCCGGGCCGCTCCTCCCAGAGACCGACGACCTTGTTCACTCCATGAACCGTACCTCACTGGCATCGGGAATGCTGAATGTCGAAGTGGCCGGAGCGCCGCTCGACAGGCGTCTGGTGGCGCAGCTATGGGAGGCGCATGTCTTCCAGGCACTCAGCGTACCGAGCCTGGCCGAAATCAGCCTCAGCGGTGCCGAGGTGAATCCAGACCAGCTCGCGGACACCTTCCCCCTGGGAACAGCTTTGAGGCTGGCCACAGGATCGCCGGCCCGGGAACTCTTCCACGGGGAGGTCACTGCTACCACCTTTGAGGCGGGGGACGGCAAAGCCCCCGCATTCCGGGTTCGCGCCTATGACAAGCTGCAACGACTGCGGCAGAAGCACTCGGCAAGGGCCTTCGTAGAGATCGATCTGGCGGGTCTGGCCGCGGAACTCACCACCGGGCTGGGCCTCACGGTGGCCGGGGAAACAGGGCCTGTGTGGCCTCGCCTCATTCAGCATGGTCAATCGGACTTCGCCCTGCTGGAGAAGTGCGCCAGCCACTGTGGAAGGTTTTTCTCCCTTCACGAAAGCGAGCTTCTTTTCCTCTCCGCGGAAGGCGTGGGCGAACCGGCTCCTGCCGTGCTGGGCAGCAACCTGCGGGAGGTAAGTGTGACCTCGAACTCCGACCGGGCCTGGCATGAAGTGACCGCAAGCGGATGGAACGCCCACCTTTGCAAATCCTTCACCGCCACTGCATCGCCCACAGGCAGTGTTCCTGGGGCAGACACGGTGCCTGCCACCGAGGCTGCATCCCAGATCCTGGGCCAGACGATGGCGACCGACGGCCACGTCAAGGCCCTCGCCCAAGGCGAAGCCAACCGCCGTCGCGCGGCCTCCCTTCACCTTCGTGGTGTGGCTGACGGGAATCCGGACCTGCGACCTGGCAAACGGGTCGCGCTGGAGGGAGCCGGCCTGTCCCTTGCCGGAGAGTATCTGATTGCCAGCGCCCATCATCGTTTCGACTCGCTCCAAGGGTACACGACGATGATCGACAGCAAGCCTCCCGACCTCCCCCAACGGGCAAGCCAGGAACTGCCCTCAACGGTGACGATGCCGGGGCAGGTGGTGCGGGTGGATGATCCCGAAGGTTTGGGCCGGATACGCGTCCTCCTGCCCACTCTGGGCGAAGTGGAGAGCGACTGGATGCCCGTGGTCCTGCCTGCGCTGGGCAAAGACAAAGGCATGATCGCCCTCCCTGATGTCGGAGACCGTGTGCTGGTGCTCTGCCCCGGTGGGGATCCTTCCTTCGGCGTGGTTCTAGGAGGCTTGCCCGGAGCTGACCACCACTCTGATCCCGGAGTCGGCAAAGACGGGATTGCCCGCTATCAATTCGGCACCGCTGGCGGCCAGAAACTCGTGCTGGATGCTGAGAAGAAGCGCCTGAAGCTGGAGAACACCCATGGCGGCTCTCTCACCATGCAACCCGGCGGCGTGCAACTGGCCAGCTACGGTCCTCTGCTGATCCAGGCCCTGGGGCAGACTATCACCATCCGGGGCAAGGCCATCCAGTTTGAAGAAGGCTGACCTATGTCTGAACCCCTCCCACTCCTGACTGAAGATGCCGTGGTGGTATGCCGCCACGAACTCGGCCGGGTGGATCTTGCCCCCACGCAGGAGTTGGTCACCATCAACGGCAGACGGGTGCTGGTCGACAACAACCCTGAAGGCCGCCCGGTGAAGGGGTGCCCGAACTTTGGCGTGATGATCAAGCCCTGCACCAACACGCTGAAGGTGAAGAAAGGCTACTCCTCCTTCATCACCATCTCCGGCCAGAGCGTGTGCCTGATCTCCGTGGTCGGGTTGACAGACGGAACCCCGCCGGGGGTGGTGGAGTACCACGTCCGCGAACCCGGCCAGCTTATGGTCACAGCAACTTCATGATGACGATGCGAACCTCAGCCCTCCGCTCCTGGCTCTTCGTGCACCCCGACCTTGACCGGTCCCGGGTGGAGGAGAGCGGGCTGGTGCTGGCACCGGATGGAGGCATTGCCACCGCCACGGGTGATGCCGCCGTAAGGCAGGGGCTGCTGCTGCTGCTCTCCACCTCCCCCGGGGAGCGCATCATGCGCCCGGCCTACGGGTGCGATCTGCGCAAGCTGGTCTTTTCCCCCAATGACTACACCACCGCCGGCCTGGCACGCCACTACGTGAGACGGGCGGTGGAAAGGTGGGAGCCCCGTGTGCGCATCCTCTCCATCGACGCCGGCCCTGACCCGCAGGTGGCCGAGCGGCTTTCTATTTCCCTGAACTACGAGGTGCTGGCCTCCCGCCGCTCCGCCCAGCTCGCGTTCGTCCTCAACCTCAGTGGAGATGCCATTTGATGTCCCTGCCCGTCCCCAATCTCGATGATAGAACCTTCTCCGACCTCGTGGAGGAGTGCCGCCAGCGCATCGCGCGGACCTGCCCGCAATGGACGGACCTCTCCCCCAGTGATCCCGGCATGGTACTGGTGGAGGTGTTCGCCCATCTCACAGAGGTGATGCTCTACCGGCTGAACCGTGTGCCGGAGAAGGCTTACATTGAGTTCCTCCGGCTGCTCGGAGTCACCCTCCTGCCTCCCTCCGCAGCAGGGGTGGAGCTGACCTTCACCCTGCCCCGGGCACGGGCGGATGCCGTCACCATTCCACGCGGCACCCGGGTCAGCTCAGAGCGCAGAGAGGGCGGGGGCGAGCCACCGGTGTTTGCGACGGATGCAGCCGTCACCCTCTCCCCGGGCGCGACATCAACAGTAGTTTCCGCACACCAGTGCGAGTGGGTGGAGGGCGAACTGGCGGGGCGGGGCACCGGGCAGCCGGGACTCACACTGCGAACGCGGCGTCATCCTCTGGTGGCACCTCTGCCAGACGGCAGCGAACTGATCGTGGCCGTGGAGATTCCCCGGAAGGAGCTGGAAGCCCGGGAGCCCGCGCGGGAGTATCAGGACAAGGTCTACCGCATCTGGCGGGAGGTGGAGGACTTCACA
>JBGGMQ010000503.1:0-6610 GCA_041287975.1 Verrucomicrobium sp.
CAAAAAAGGGTGGTGGGCATGAATGATGTCAGCCTTGAATTGGTCCAACCGGTCCGAAAGGGCCGCTGCCAGGGGCAGACATACGGAAAAGTCGCTGCCGTTGAAGTTCTGGATGGCCGCGACACGCTCCACGTAGGCCTCCTGTCGGGGTGATGGCGACCTGCCCTCAAATGTGGGAGCCACCACCAGCACACCGTGCCTGCGACGCCGAAACTCCTCGGCAAAAGTACTCACGGAGCGGGCCACCCCACCGACGTGCGGCAGGTACGTGTTTGTCATCATGCAGATGTTCATGAAAGGTCTGTGCCAGCGAATCGTTTCAGGCGGGTGATTGGGTGGCTTTTCCTTCACATTCGTTAAATTGATACGCCCGATTTTCGGGGCATGTCCGTAGGTCAGAAGCTGGCATTTTTGCCTGCGAAAACACCCCCTCTCCGTCAGTGTCATGTCCCCCGCGTCCGAAAACTCCCCCTCGCTCCATCCCTGGTTGGCGCCACACCGGCGAACTGTGCCCACTCTTAGTCCAGGAGAGCAGGTTTACTGCTGGATCGGCGGTTATGTGCCGAATGGCGACACGTTCGATTCCCTGATGCTCGGGCTGTGGGAACGACGAGGCCTGCGTTTCGTCGGCTTTTTGAAGAAGAACTGGCAGGCAGGCGAGAAGGAGGCACTCTTCGCAGGGATGCGGGAGCTGCCCCTGGCGACTTGTCCTTTCTACAATCTGCCGGTGCCTGAGGGCACGGTTGAATCTGGAGCTGGCGCGACAGGAGAACTGGCGCAGTGTCGCTGGCTTTTCCCGTCGCAGCGACTGAGTGTGGCCCACGAAGAGCTGGCTGGCATCGCGCTTGAGCCTGGAGCGCCAACGCAACTGGAAGCCCGCGTCGCATAGCTCGACACGAGACATGGTTTGCCCCCGTCCAAGGGTGGGCGGCTGCGCGATTCAGTGGTTGAATCAAAAACAACTGAATCGCCACCGCTATGAAATCAGACTTTGAAGAGTTTAAGACGCGTTTTGATGCTTATCTGGACGCCTGCGACGAACTGCCTGCGGGTGTGCTGTTTCTCCGGTATGAAGACCTTGAGGCGGCGAGTCACCTGCATACCATCCAGGACAACTCTTTAACTCCTGAAAGGGCGTTGCAAGATCATCTTGAGACCCTGACTGCCTGTCAGGACTATGCGGTGGAGCAGGGAGTCACCTCCACCTACATTTTCTTCAAACCCCACTCTTACTCCCGCTGGCTTGACGAGAGAGGCTGGAAGGACAGCCCATTGTACCGGGCAGAGTGGGCTCAGGGTCAGTCTGAAGAAGAACTGATCCCCCACACGGCGAGGGGGATCATTTGGTTTGAGAGCACCGGGATCCCAGCGCGGCAGGTGGTGAATGTCCTGGAGTAAGCCCCGTTAATGCGCGGGTTCTTTCCCCGCCTCATGCGGGGGAGCCGTTTCCTTCATCTCTTGGAAGGCGGCCTTCCGATCTTCGTCCGACACTTCTTCGCTACCTCCTCTTTTGGCGATTTCTGCGGCACGAAGTTCCAGGGTGTCGTTGCTGGCGGGTTCAGGGGGTTTTTCCGTTGTCTTGGTGGGACTGTTGCTCATAAGATTCTCCTTTTCAGGAGTATCGGGGAGCGGTTCTCCAATGGTGGTGAATGCCTTCGCAAATTTGTGCGGAGCGATACAAGATTTCTACGATCATTACCGGGGCATCCCGCGATAAACGATCATGCAATCCCCGTCTTCTGGCAGCGTTTCGACCGGTCTCATCCTGGTGGTGGATGATCAGGTCCGCAATCTTCAAATGGTGAAAGGGGTGCTGACGCAGAGCGGCTTCGAGGTGATTACGGCGGCTAGCGGTCAAGAAGCGATGTTTTGCCTGGCAGCGCGCACGCCTGATCTGATCCTGCTGGATGTCATTATGCCGGGGATTGACGGCTTCGAGGTGTGCCGCCAGATCAAGAGCAACCGGGCCACACAGGAGATCCCCGTGATCTTCCTGTCAGGGAGCAGTGACCAACCTTCCATCATGAAGGGGTTTGAAACGGGTGGCGTGGATTATGTTACCAAGCCCTTCAACAAGTCCGAGTTGCTGGCGAGAGTGCACACGCATGTGGAGCTGCTCCATGCGCAACGCCGTCATGCCACACAGTTGCAGGACAAGAGCCGCACGCTGGGGATCATCGCCGAAGAATGGCACCAGCCGCTCCAGCGCATCGCCTTGTTGACGAAGCAGCTGACCTCGCATGTGGGCACTCGCGATGCAGTGCTGGTCAATGAAGCGACCACACAGCTCGAACGGATGCTGCTGTCGGTGGAGCGCTTCCTCCAGGCGCAATCTCTCCAAGAAGCGGGCGACAGCGGTTCATCGGCGATGCCGGAGCGACTGACATCCAATTTGGAGACGCTGGCAGGACGCTGGTATCTTACCGCCAAGCGCAAGTGCGTGGATCTTCGCATTCAAGCCTCCGCCTCCGATAGCAATGTGGCAGCGTCGCCGTTCGCGGCCCGGCAGATTGTGGATGCCCTGCTCTCCAATGCGATCAACTACACGCCTCGGGATGGCTTTATATCGGTGTATGTGAATCGCTCAGCCGACCTGGTAAATCTTCTCGTGGAGGACAACGGCGAGGGGTTCCCGCACGAGTACCTCCGCAATCCTTTTCAACCGCACGTTAAGCCCGCCAGCGCTGGCGCACAAACCCCGTCCCTTGGGCTGGGCCTGGCTGCTGCCAAGCGCACTGCAGATCGCATTGGGGCAAGCCTCTCCATCACAAACAGCCCAGCGGGAGGAGCCCGAGTCTCAGTCACCTTTCACACCCCGGCTTCAACAACATCGACGGGCAGCCCCCTGAGCGCTGCTACGGCGTCACGCAGCGCGGAGCGGGATCATGAACAGCCAGTGGAGGTCGAAGCCCAACGCGAAGCTGTCGCTTGATCCCACCGCACACCGCGTGCCGTCAATCGGCTCGGTCCTTGAGCTCCGTTTCGCCCGCATGCTTGGCGCAATGAGCGCAACAGTAAATGGCTCCATCCGCTTCCAGACCATGGCCGACAATGCGGCAACCGCAGTGGCTGCACTGAGGGGCCAGGCTGTGGATGGCGCATTCGAAGCTGTCGAAAGTGTGGCTCTTGCCAGCAATGACGACTTCGAAGGCTTTGTCATAAACATTTCCGCAAGTTTCACAGGCAGCAGGCATATCATCTCCTTTGGTTGGTAGGGTTACCTCGGGATCGGATTTGGTCGCAGCGATGGCTGTTCCAGGGAGCGGTGGGACAACATCGGCGGAACCGCGGACACGCACCAAGGGGGTGCAGACCGAAACCCTATGGGAGGGCGGTCGCCTGCATGGCTCCGTACTCCCACGACGACCCACCTAAAACCCATGACCTACGCATCTGCCAACAAAAAACTCGCCGGCCTCCTGGTGCCGGTGTTCGCGCTTCGACACCAGAAAGACTTTGGCATTGGTGACACTCGCGCCGTGAAACTGGCAGTGGACTTCTGCAAAGAGAATGGCTTTGCCGTACTCCAAACACTGCCCATCCACGAAACGGTGGGCGATCACAGCCCTTACAATCCCATTTCTTCACGTGCTCTTTCACCTGCTCTCCTCGAACTCTCTCCAGAAGCCGTGCCTGGACTGACCCCGGAACTGCTCGAACAGTCGGCTCCTGAGTCCTGGCTGAACGAGCTGCGCACTGGAGCCGTGAAACATCAAACCGTGCATCCGCTGAAGCTGCAAATACTCCTGGCAGCGTACCGCAATTTTGACCAGATGGAGCCTGAGGGCAGCGCCCTCCGTCAGGAATTCGCCCGATTTCAAGAGGATAATGCCACCTGGCTGCCGGCATTCACTCTCTATCGAATGCTGATCCGTGAGTACGAGGGCAACCCCAACTGGACCCAGTGGCGGCCTGCGCACCAGGGATACAAGTTGGCCGAGAAGTGGTTCTCCAGTCAGCCTGACCGTGACTACCTGCAGGATCTTCGCGAAGGTCTCGCATTCATCCAGTGGACAGGTTGGCGGCAATGGACGGCTGTGCGCGAATATGCTGATGCCCATGGCGTGATGCTCATGGGTGAGATGTCCTTCGGTGTCTCGAAGTCCAGCGTGGATGTCTGGGCTCAACCAGAGCTTTTTGATGTGGAGTGGAACATGGGAACTCGTCCCATTGTGTACTTTGACACGAACAAAGACTCCGAACGCTGGGGTCAGAACTGGGGCCTGCCGCCCTACCGTTGGGAGAACCACCGGTCCAGTCACTTCGAGTGGCTGAGAGGCCGGATGGCGACAGAAAAGCAATACTTCCATATTTGCCGCCTGGATCACCTGAGAGGTTATTTTCGCGCCTACATGTTCCCCTGGGGCGGTGGAGCGCGCCACACCGAGTTCGCCACCCTTACGGAAGAGGAGGTTCTCAAACGCACCAACGGCAGGATGCCTCGCTTTGTGCCGGGCCCCGATGAAGATCCGGTGAGTGCCCAAATGAATGCTTTACAGGGAAGAGAGATTATTTCCGTGATGAAGGAGGCTGCGGGCGAGATGTACCTCTTCGCCGAGATCATGGGCAACATGCCGGACTACATGCGGAGCGCCTTGGACGACTTGGGCATCGCCAACTTGGTTTTCCCGCAACTGGAGCGCAATGAAGACCGGTCTCTCCAGCCCACAAGTGCCTACCGCATTCCCAGCTTGGGAGCTTATGCGAACCACGACCACGCCCCGCTGGCAGCCTACTACGCCCACTTGCAAGGAGAGGCGAAGGCGGATCCGGCTGGGAATGCGTGCAAGGACATTGCCAACCTGCTGGAGTTTGCAGGTTGGAAGGGAGAAACCCCAACATCGCTCAGTCCGGAGCTGCTGACCGCCTTGCAGGAGGCACTTTTCAAGACCCCCTGCAATCTAGCCGTGCTGATGAGCAGCGACTTGCTGGGCATTCCACAACGCTTCAACCTCCCAGGTAGCTATGGTGCGGAGACTTGGGCCGAGCGCCTGGAGCATGAACTCCCCGCCTACACTCAGCACCCCGTGTTCGGGGGCCGGGTGGCTCAAGTAAAGGCAATGATTGGCACCAGCGGTCGCGCCCCTGTGGCCGTCTAAGGAACCGGCGCGTGAGCGAAGGTCATCACTCGATAATGACCTTCACTCCACCTTTGACTAACTTTGCCAGGCGTACCACATCCCAGTTGGCAAGACGGATGCAGCCATGGCTGGCGGAGCGACCAATGGAGTCCGGCTGATCTGTGCCATGAATGCCCAGACCTTCTTTGTCGATCTCGATCCAAAGCACGCCCACCGGGTTGTTCGGGCCTGGAGGAATCATGACGAAGTCTGAGCTGCGCTCGCCTTCCTTCAACATCTTTTGATCGCGGCGGAACTTTGGCAGGCGCTCCATCCCTTTGATTTTCCACTCCCCCTTGGCTGTGACCGTCTCTTCAGATCCGATCGTTACCGGGTAAGCCGCCAGCACCTTGCCTTCACTCTCCACCTGCAACATGTTGATATCTCCTCGCACCCGAACGATGGGCAGCTTCTGACCCGCAGCAATCCCCTCCCCGGGTTTTACGGCTTTGGCAGCTTCAGGTGAGAAGGCCTCGACGTTGGGCACCCGCACCTCGTCCCCCTCTTTAAGAGCTGCGATCTTGTCGGCATTGAGCGCCCGGAAAAACTTTTCATCACAGTGAAACTTCTCAGCGATCACTTCCGGAAGAGATGCGTACGGCAACCATGTGAGTT
The DNA here is from genome assembly GCA_041287975.1 of Verrucomicrobium sp. Lineage (GTDB taxonomy): Bacteria > Verrucomicrobiota > Verrucomicrobiia > Verrucomicrobiales > Verrucomicrobiaceae > Verrucomicrobium. The sequence goes on from JBGGMQ010000503.1 coordinate 5,736, forward strand.
TGGACTGCTCCTTGGGATCTGAGGGACATTCTCCGACAAGAGCCACGTCCTCTTTCGTGATGACGTAGGTCGTGACAGGCTTTTCCACAGCCCCTGAGGGATCACCGCCGTTGCTGGCATGAGCCTTGGCATAGAGATCTTTGGCCGTTTTGGTAAACTGACCATCCTTGCCGTCGATCTTGCCAGGAGAGAACCCTGAATGGTCGAGAAAGATCTGCCAGCGTAGCATGGATTCCATCTCTGGGGTCAAAGCAAGAGGAACGGCAGACGGCTCCTCTGCCGCAGGCAGACTACCCAAGGAGAACAGTGATACCAGGGCGACGCAAGGCAGACCTAGAGCGCGGGCCCGGCCGAAGCGGGAACCATACGTATGGCGGGGATGAGGCACATTCATGACCGTGTATCGCGTGAGGTCCTGCCTTCAGCCGGAATGGGAATGCACCCAACCGAACGCGGAAGGCCAACCGATCCACCAGTGCACGCCAGCTAAAATTTGGCCATCCTATCTCCATGCCTGCATCTCTACGCCCTGGTTCTCCCTTCCCCCTTGGTCCCACCCTGCATCATGACGGGGTCAACTTTGCGGTCTTTTCCGCTCACGCCACCAAGGTCGAGCTCTGCCTCTATGACGGAGCGAAACTTAACAAAGAAACGAGGATCCCCCTGCCAGAGTGCACCCACCAGGTGTGGCACGGCTTTGTGCCAGGAATCAAGGCAGGGCAGGTCTATGGCTACCGGGTGCACGGACCGTACGAACCTGAAAAGGGGCACCGCTTCAATCCCCATAAAGTCCTGCTGGATCCTTATGCCAAGGCGATGGGACGCCCCCTCGTCCGCTGGGGCCCCTCATTGTTTGGTTACCGTTCAGGCGCCTC
>JBGGMQ010000504.1:0-5966 GCA_041287975.1 Verrucomicrobium sp.
CCCTCATGCGATTCGGCCCGACGGGTCTGGAAGAGTGGGGGAGCATCTGCATCAGGAGTCTCCAGCCGCGGGTGCTGCGAACAACGGCCCCCACGTGAGGCATGTTGAATGATTCGACTGCGGGTGGCCGTCTTCCATCCATCTCGCCTCCACAACCACCTGATAGAGGTCCGCGAGCTTTTCACCGCGAACATTTTTCATGTCCACTGCTGCCACGGTGATCTGGTAGCTCACACCATCTTCGTCGATCTGGCGCTTCTCCTCACGAAGTGCGGTTCCGGGAGCCAATTGTCCCAATCGACGGGAGGCCACCAGCATGAGGTCATCCATGCGGGTCTGCACGGCCAGTTCCTTCCGCGACTCCACGGATGCCATGCCCATGACATTGATGGCCTCCACAAGCGCAATCACAGCCAGGCTGAAGACCAGCATGGCCAGGAGTGCCTCCAGCAAGGTGAATGCGCGAGCCCCTCCCCTGCGCTTCTCTGCAAATGGCGGGCACGGCTTCATGAAGAGGGCGCGATGTACATTTCCTCGTCCGCGATGGACCCGTTCAGCGGATCCAGGGTGATCTGCAACCAGGAGGCTCCCAACTCAAAGCGGGCCGTGAGCGGTTCGCACAGGTGTCCAGGGACTAAGACCATCTGCTGCCCTGCCGCCGGCTGAAAGGTGGAGGAGCCAAACCTCCGGAGCAGGACTCTCACCCCCGTGGGACACTCCACACGCTTTTGCCAGGCACTGGAAGAATCTGGGTCCGATGCCGTCGGACCACTGACTTGCCGGAACCGGGTGGAGAAACTGCGCTCTCCAAACTCAACGGTCTGCGGCTCCTCAAAAACTCCCGTGCGACGAAAAGCCTCCATGCTCATGCCCTGCAGAGCCACTGCCGGAGTACGCAAAGTTTCCTCGACCGAAAGACTGCCAAAGCTGAAGAGACAGACCCCGGCCAGGAGCGCCATGATGAGGAGCACGATGCTCATCTCCAGCAGCGTGAATGCCTGCTGGAGAGGGCGATGCCGGGGCCGTGCCGTCATAGGGGCTGGTGACTACCAGTTGCCAATATCATCGACCGTCCCCTCCTGGCCGTCAGGTCCCATCGAGTAGAGGTCGTAGGATGAGGCATTTTTTTTGCCAGGATTGCGGTACTGGTAGGGTTTGCCCCAGGGATCCATCAGCGCCTCAGGTTTGGCGAGAGAGCTCCAGCGTTTGGGCACGGGTTCAGTGGTGGGAATGTTTACCAGGGCCTCCAGCCCCTGTTGCTGGGTGGGGAGAACGAGTGCCTTCGTCTTGTAGCGGATGAGGTTGGTCTCCCAGGTCTTGATGTCAGAGGAGGCCTTGCTCGCCTCGGCATCCTGGCTGACGTTCTGCATCAGGTAGACACCACCGCCGAGGATGAGAGCGATGATGAACAGGACCAGCATCATCTCCATGAGAGTGAAGGCACCAGTGCGGCGGGTACGGAGGGTGATTTTCATGTTGTCGGGTGGTTCCAGGAAGCAGTTGTACAGATCTATTGAAAGCTGGCGCTAGTGGTTTCGCATCTGGTCCATGGTGCCGTAGACGACGCTGATCATCATCCACGCCATGGATCCGACCATCAGAGCCATGAAGATCATGATCACGGGCTGGATGAGGGCAGTAGCCTGTTCGATTCCCTTGCCCAGCTGCCTGTCAAACCGCTCTGCCGCCTTCTCCAGGGCATCGGCCATGTCTCCGGTCGCCTCTCCCACCTTCACCATGTCCACCACTTCAGGCCGGGCCACATCTGCCCGCTCCAGCGCGCGGCTCAGGGATGCCCCCTCACTGACGGACGCCTCCACCAAGCCGAGACGCTCCTGCAAGAAGAGGCTGGAGGTGACATTTCTCGCCAGAGCGAGGCCACGGTGCAGGGGGAGTCCGTTGCTAAGGAGGTTCCCCAGGGTTTCAAGAAACTGCACCTCAAACCGGGTGCGCAGGACAGGTCCTACCACGGGCAGGCGAAGCTTCATCCGGTGCCACCACTTCAGGCGGGCAGGGTCCTTGAAGATGACCTTCACCGCAGCAACCGTGAGCACCAGCACCGCGATGACCAGCCACCACCACTGTTTCATAAACTGGTTCAGACTCATCATCCACTGGGCGATCTTTGGAAGTTCACCGTGGGTGTTTTTGATCAGCACCGTCAGCTTCGGCAACAAGTAGCCGGAAAAGACCAGGCCCAGGGCAATGCCGGAAGCAATAATGAAGGCTGGATAGATAAGCGCACTGGTCACCTTTGACCGCAGTGCCGCCATCTGGTTCAGGTACCGGGCCTGACGACGCAGAATGGAGGGCAGCGAGCCACCCGCCTCGCCTGCGGCCACGAGATTGCAATAGAGCTCATCGAAGGAAGGGCACGTCTGCCTCAGCGCCACGGAAAAAGGAATGCCATCGCGCACCCGCTCGCGAAGTCTCGTGGCGAGTTCCTGGATCGCGCTCTTGTTCCGCGACTCCAGAGACTGCAGGGCTGGTTCCAGTTGGAGCCCGGCACCGAGCAGGTCGCACAGCTCCTCTGTAAACTGGATGATGAGAGGTCCGCTCAAGACAAGCTTTGAATCGCTTGTCGTTGTCGCCACAGGTCGGGCCCCACTCTCCCGTGAGTTTTTTTGGGACGGCGCAACTACAGAAGCTTCACGAGGTGCTTCGCGAACCTCGGTCGGTTGCATGCCCCGGCGGATCAGTTTGCGCACGGCCTCACTCCGGTCTTGGGCATCCAGCAGGCCCGTGCTCCGCTGTCCAGCGGAGTTGAGGGCCTCAAAGTAGTATGCCGCCATGGCTCGTCCTAGGGAGGGTGGTTGGATGAAATATCAATCGAGGAAGTCCTCACTGGTGACTCGCATCACCTCCTCCACCGTGGTGGTTCCTCCGAGGACCTTCTGCCAGCCGTATTCGCGAAGGGAGAGGAACCCCTCCTGCCGAGCCTGGCGGAAGAGCTCATTGGCACTCGCGCGCCGTGAAATGAGATCCTGTAGGGTCGGGGTGACAAGCGCGATCTCATACAGCGCAAGGCGCCCGTGATAGCCAGTGCCACGGCATGCCGGGCACCCGCCTGAGTGCGCCCGGTAGATAGCCTTGCCCTGAGCCTCACGAAATCCACAGGCATTGAGCTTGTCCGCACTGTAGTCAGCCAGAACACGGCACTGCAGGCAGAGCGAACGCACCAGCCGCTGGGCAAGGAAGGCTCGGACGGATGTGGCCACGAGGAAGGGTTCCACCCCCATCTCCACGAGCCGGGTAATGCCGCCAATGGAGTCGTTTGTATGAAGGGTGGAGAAGACAAGGTGCCCCGTGAGGGAGGCACGTACGGCGATCTCCGCCGTCTCCAGATCGCGGATCTCTCCAATCATCACCACATTCGGATCCCCACGCAAGATGCTCCGCAAACCACTGGCAAAGGTGAGGTTGATCTCCGGCTTCACCGCGATCTGCACCACTCCGGAGAGCTTGTGCTCTACAGGGTCCTCAATGGTGACGATGCGGCGGTGGATGGTATTGAGCGCTGAAAGAAAGGTGTACAGTGTGGTGCTCTTCCCACTGCCCGTGGGGCCCGTTACCAGAACAATGCCATTGGGCTTGGCGAGCAGCATCTCGACCTGCGCACGGTAGGCAGGGCTGAGACCGAGCCGGTCAAGGGTGAAGCGCTCCTGCCCCAGCAGGCGAAGGCTGATGCTTTCCCCTTCCACGCTGGGAATGGTGGCCACCCGGACATCAATGCCTTGATTGTCCAGACGAAGGTGAATGCGTCCATCCTGGGGCAGACGCTTCTCCGCGATGTCCAGCCGGGCCATGACCTTCACACGTGCCAGGACGGAGCCTTGCAACTGGCGGATATTCTCAGGCACAGGCACCTCGTGCAGGAGCCCATCGATACGGTACCGGATGCGCAGGTTGTCATGCACCGGCTCCAGATGGATGTCAGTCGCCCGCTGGGCGAGAGCCTCCCGCATGATTTGGTTCACGAACTTCACGACAGATGCTTCGGCGTCGTCGGAGTCGATGATGTTTGCCTCGTCGCGGAGATGAGCATCGTCCAGGTCGCCTTCCCGGTTTCTCAGGATGTCCTCAAAAGTATCCGCACCCACACCGTAAAGGTTCTGAATAGCGGGCAACACCTGGCTGCGAGGGGCGAGGCACCACTGGACGGGCTGGGACAGAGTCCGTGCCACTGCCTGCCGGGCAGTGAAATCAAACGGGTCATAGCAGGCCATGACCAAGGAGGGCACCGCCTCCTCCGAGGCTGGATCAACGCCAGGGTTCCCCTCTCGCAGGGTTAGAGGTAGGACGCGATGCTTCAGCGCGAGGCGTGCGGGACAGGCAGCCTTCAGTGGCCCTGTGGCCGCTGCGTCCGGCAGGGAGATGGAGGGTTCCCAGGTCCACGCCAGCTCGGCCGCCAGATGCTGCAGCAGTTCAGCCTCGTCGAGGGTCGACTGGTCCAGGAGGCTGTCCAAGGGAGACTGCCCTGACAGCACCGCCTGCCGCACCACCCGGGCCACATCATCCATGGACACCTGGGCACACCGGAACGCGGCTCTGATCAGAGGTGACTGAGAGGGTGCAGCGGGAAGGCTCACGGGCGGGATGCGGGAAGTGTCTGAAGTTGGACTGCCTGCGTTGACTAGGGATTGGTGCCGGAGGATGAAGAGGATGAGGCCTTGTCGCTTTCGTCCTCCTGATCACTGGCTCCGCTGGAGGTTGCAGGCCCGTAACCCTCGGCTTCGATAACCTTGGTCAACCGCTCCAGCGCGGCCGCAACATCCAGGCCGTCGTCATTGGCGCGACTCGTGTGCCCCTCTTCAAGGGTCATGCGCAGCTCGGACGTTCCCGCCGAACCGAAGGTGGAATCGAGGACGCCCCCCTTGCCAGTGCCGCCTTCACTGTCGGCAAACACCGCCGTGCCCTGTAGCATCTTGGCCACACTAACGGTGAGCTTTACGGAAGGGCTGGTGATGCTGAGCTCATGGCTCGTCAGACCGATGGCCACAAGCTGACCTCTGGCAGTGCCATTGCTTGTGGTCGCCGTGATTACCGACTTGCGGGTGTCACCATCGCCTGCAGGGAACATCTGTCCACTGTCTGCCGCCGTGATGTAGGTGCGATCCTCTTTTGCTGCGAGAATGAAGGACCCCTTCCCACCCAGTACTGGCACCACAAAGAATCCCGTCTCGAACGTGTGGTAATTGACTCCCTTTTCCTGAGAAAACTGAAATTGATACACCAACACCTGCCCCGCGGCAGTCATGCTGCTGACGAGCCAGATGACAATACCTGAGAAAAGGGTGCCGAGCCACGTTGACATGGCCTGATCCTCAATTTTTTCGGCCAAGTGTCAAAACCAGCACCGTGACGAATCCGCCATCCCAACAATGCCTTCCGATTCTGACTCTCAGAAAGGCAGATGCGTCTCAAATACTGTCTACACTTGGTCTCTGGACTGAAGCTTCACTTTCCCCCAGGGCACCCGGTTCTGAAAGCCGAAAGCAGCCAAACGCGTCCCGAAAAAGTTGCCAACGGCAAATCCGACATCAGCAACCGGCACCGAATCAACGATGAAACTACTTGTGACACTCTGACGTGGCCTCTTGCGAAACTTCCAGTTGTTCCCAACACATCACATCAGAAAGTGCGAGTTGCACATCCGCCCTGCCATTGGTCTTGAACACCAGCAGGTGCTGGTCGACCTCAACGCAATCAGCAGATATTTCCCGCAGTTGGGTCGTGAACGGGAACACCACAAACTGCTTCATCTCCCAACCCATAGTCTAAAGTTTGGTGCAATCAATCATGTTTTCTGACTTTTGTCTTGAACGCGATCTGGAGCCGCTTCCCACTCACTATCCCGCGTCCATGTGGGGAGAGGAAGTTGGAGCGGGCATCGAGTTTGCCGGGGCCGAATTTTGTTGAAATTGCCAGGAACCAATACAGTGCCGCCTTGGGTGGAGAAGTTGCCG
>JBGGMQ010000505.1:0-4677 GCA_041287975.1 Verrucomicrobium sp.
AGCGGAGACGCCGTTCTGGGGCTACTCCAGCCATCCCATGGTGGTTGGGGACAAGGTCATCACCCTGCTGGGAACCAAAAAGGGGGTGGCCGTGGCGTTCAACAAGGACACTGGGGCCGAGGTTTGGCGATCCCTCGACGCATCCGAAGTCGGGTACTCGCCAGTGAATTTGACCCAGGCCGGAGGAGTCTCCCAACTCATTGTCTGGCATGCCGACGGACTCAACGGTCTTAATCCAGAAACGGGAAAACCCTACTGGCAACTCCCCCTCAAGCCCATGTATGCCATGAGCATCATGATGCCAGTTATTCACAACAATATCGTGTTTGCAGGCGGCATCATGGGCATCAGTGCGGCGGTCAAACTAGATACTCACAGCCCAAAAGCAGAGATCGACTGGGAGGGAAAACCCAACAATTCGCTGGGTCCCAAGAACAGCAGCCCGGTCATTGTGGACGGTCTGATGTACGGCTTCGACCGGGATGGCGATCTCCGCTGTGTGGACTTATCCACAGGTCAGAGATTGTGGACAACTACAGATCCCGTGGGTGGACGCAGTCAAAATAGCTCCACGGCATTTCTAATTAAAACCAATAACAACTTCATTATCTTCAATGAAATGGGTGAGCTAATCACGGCAAAACTAAATCGAGAAGGATATTCACAAATCTCGAAAGCCAAAGTGCTTGAGCCAACTACTCCACACGCGAATCGCAAGGTGATCTGGAGTCACCCCGCCTTTGCCAATCGTTGCGCATATGTGCGCAATGACGAAGAATTGATCTGTGTATCGCTTGCTGCCGAATAAGCTGAAAACATAAAAAGGTCCGGCACCCTGTGGAGTCATTCCCACGTTGTGCCGGACTCTGAGTTGCTCACATATTCACTTGCTCACAAATTGAAGCTTCCCGTCTTCCAGGCGCACTTCAACCGTGTCACCGTCTTTGAACTTCCCGTCGAGCATGTCGAGTGAGAGTGGATCAAGGACGAGCTTTTGAATGGCGCGCTTGAGCGGTCGCGCTCCGAAGACTGGATCGTATCCGTCGTCGGCAATCTTCCGCACTGCCCCGTCGCTGAGCGTGAGTGTGATGTTCTGCTTCCGCAGTCGATCCACCACCCGCTGGAGCTGCACCTTCACGATCGCATCCAGATCCCGGGCATCGAGTCGGTCGAAGATGATGACCTCATCAATGCGGTTCAAGAACTCTGGCCGGAAGAACTGGCGCAGAGAATCCCGCACCAGAGCCTCCCGTTGTTCAGGGTTGGCCTCATCCTGGATTGCCTGGCTGCCGATGTTACTGGTCATGATGATGACCGTATTCCGGAAGTCGACCGTCCTCCCCTGCCCATCTGTGATGCGCCCGTCATCCAAGACCTGGAGCAGGGTGTTGAACACATCCGGGTGAGCCTTCTCCACCTCGTCAAAGAGGACCACGCTGTAGGGTCGGCGGCGCACCGCCTCCGTGAGTTGACCACCTTCCTCATAGCCGACGTACCCGGGAGGTGCGCCCAGCAGGCGGGCCACGCTGTGCTTCTCCATATACTCACTCATGTCGAGGCGGGTCATGGCATTCTCATCGTCGAAAAGGAACTCGGCCAAGGCTTTGCTCAGCTCCGTCTTGCCGACGCCGGTGGGTCCGAGGAAGAGGAAGCTGCCAATCGGCCGATTCTCATCCTGTAGTCCGGCGCGAGCTCGACGCACGGCGTTGGACACCGCCCTGATGGCGCTCTTCTGCCCAATGACTCGCAGTCCCAGGCGGCTCTCCATCTGGGTGAGCTTGGACCGCTCACCCTCCTGGAGACGGTTCACGGGAATGCCCGTCCATGCCGCCACCACTTTCGCTATGTCCTCATCGGTCACCACCTCGCGAAGCAATTGCCCCTGCTGCGCCGCAACCCCGCTGGCATGGGACTGTGTCGCCTCCTGAAGTTTCTTTTCGAAGTCCGGGATCAGTCCGTACTGGATCTCCCCCGCCCGGGCAAAGTCACCCCGCCGTTGCGCCTGCTCCTGCTCCGTGCGGAGGCGGTCAATCTCCTCCTTCACCTTGCGGCTGGCTTGCACAGATTCCTTCTCCTTCTGCCACTGCAACTTGAGGCCAGAGCCCTTCTCTTTGAGATCGGCGATTTCCCTCTCCAGCTTTTCCAGGCGGGCCCGGCTGGCAGGATCCGTCTCCTTCTTCAGGACCTGACGCTCCATCTCCCGCTGCATGACGTCACGTTCGATGACGTCGATCTCCGTGGGCATGGAGTCGAGTTCGATTTTGAGCCGGCTGGCGGCTTCATCCATGAGGTCCACCGCCTTGTCCGGCAGAAACCGGTCGCTGATATAGCGATGGCTGAGAGTGGCCGCAGCGACAATGGCACTGTCCTGGATGCGCACACCATGGTGCACTTCATAGCGTTCCTTCAGCCCTCGCAGGATGGCGATGGTGTCCTCCACGCTGGGTTCATCCACGTACACAGGCTGGAAGCGTCGCTCGAGGGCCGCGTCCTTTTCAATGTACTTCCGATACTCGTCCAAAGTGGTGGCTCCCACGCAGCGGAGTTCGCCGCGGGCCAGTTGAGGCTTGAGCAAGTTGCTCGCATCCACTGCGCCCTCGCTCTTGCCAGCGCCGACGATGGTGTGAAGCTCATCGATGAAGAGGATGATCTCGCCTTCACTGGCGGTCACCTCTTTGAGGAAGGCCTTGAGGCGCTCCTCGAATTCGCCACGGAACTTGGCTCCGGCCAGCATGCCGCCGAGATCCATGCTCACGACGCGCTTGTTCTTCAGAGAATCGGGCACGTCCCCCGCGACGATACGGCGGGCCAGCCCCTCCACGATCGCCGTCTTACCCACACCCGGCTCACCGATGAGCACAGGGTTGTTCTTGCTGCGGCGCGAGAGCACCTGCATGATGCGACGAATCTCGTCGTCGCGACCGATCACGGGGTCGATTTTGCCCTGCTTGGCCCGAGCCGTGAGGTCAGTGCCATATTTCTCCAGGGTTTGATATTTGCCCTCGGGATCCTGATCCGTCACTCGCTGAGCCCCGCGGACAGCAACAAGTGCCTGTCGGAGAGCCTCGTACTTCAGTCCAGCCTGGTTCAATACGCCTTCGATGTCGGTGCGCGTCTTGAAGAGCGCCAGGAGGAAGTGCTCCACGCTCAGATACTCGTCTTTGAGGGCCCGCTGCTCTTTTTCAGCATTGGCGAGCGTCTCGCGGAGATCTCCAGAGAGACGGTCCGCCCCACCTCCACCGGAGACACGCGGCTGGCGGGCCAGGAATGTCTCAATGGCAGACTGCAGGTTGGCAGGATTTGTTCCCACCTTCTCCAGCAAAGGTTTGGCAATGCCACCGTCCTGCTCCAGCAGGGCCAGCAGCATGTGGGAGGGTTTCACCTCCGCATGCCCGTAGCGAGTCGCAATGGACTGCGAAGACGCCAGAGCTTCTTGAAGTTTTACGGTGATGCGTTCAGGGTTCATAAAATTGTTATTGAGGAAGAAATGCCTTTCGTAGCAACAGGTGACGCATTAACCGATCCAGGGCGTAATATTAGATGTTTATCGCTTATGATGAACGATTTATGTCGATTTTAACACAAGACAATATGGCGTCATTTCGACACTAACGGCTCTATTTAGCACTTGTTAAAAGAGACATTTTAACACATTCGTTTCTGGAATTCATGCGCCCACTTGTGTGGAAATCACTGTCGCTTTTACAGGATACGAAGGTCGCAGGCGTTTTACGGTGTACCGCATAGCAACTTGGCTCAAATGCGCTGGGCAAGGTAGCGACGGTTTCAGCGAGCGAACAACTGTAGCGCCGAGGACTTTGCCCATCTTCTCGTGCAGCCACCCAAGAAGCGAGACGCTTCTTCCACACTGCCGATACGTCTCCTCGACATGTGGCTGGACCCGATTCTTCCATTTGAGACGCGATCAATAATATGGCAGGAAACTCATTCTGACCGGCAATGCACAATATATGAAGGCCAAAGATCTCATCAAATGGAGATGGGCCGTCATGGCTCTAGCGGCAGCAGCAGGTCTCATGCTGGTGCTCTCGGCGTTGCAAATTGGAATTGCATGGCGGTCCGCAAGTTGGCCAAGCGTTCAGGGCGTCGTACATCAGTTGAAGTTGGAGAATATCTCGATATGGCGTCGGGGACACAGTGTGATCTCCGCCCGATACGAGTATGAGGTCGGAGGACATGCTTATGAAGGTCGCGAGGTGGCATTCGACGAGAGTTCCGTTGAGGAGTTGCGTCGCTTTTTCGGAGATATCGCCCAGGGGGATCCAGTGACGGTTTACTACTCGCCCAAGAATCCAGCACGCTCGTGCCTTCGCGCCGGTCTCCATGCCAAAAATTTATGGGTGGGAGCAGGTGTCGGCGCTCTCGTTTTGATCCTGATCCCGATAGCGTTGCAAAGAATGAGTCAGAAGATTTTGATTCTGACGGGACGGGAAGAGCAGAGCCCCCCATCCAGGACTTAGCTGGACCGAAGCCGACAAACTATGCCTCACGGTTCTCTTGCCTGGTGACACCCTGAATGGCCGAGGACTTTGTGCGTCTTCTCTCGCAGCCACCCACACTTCTTCCACACTCCTGACGGCGATCTACGCCCTCTTCCCTTATCCTAAATCCCTCTCCCCTTCCCTCAATTGCCACCCTGCTCCACTCGGGCCCAGC
>JBGGMQ010000506.1:0-5959 GCA_041287975.1 Verrucomicrobium sp.
CTGCCACAAGCCCAAGGTTTGACGAGCTTCCAGCAAGTCTACCTTGGGTGCGCAAAATCATTTCCTTACTCCGAAGGAGATGTTGCGTTCTTCCTCCCGCGTCACTCAACGTTCACTGCCAACCTGCCCCGGCAGCGCACAAAAAGGGTTCGTGGAACTATTCACCCCCGACCCTGCGGACCTGGTGAAATAATTCCACGAACCTTGGAAATTCCCGCGTTGTCGCAGGAAGCTTGAGCCTTACTTCAGCACTTCGTTGTAGAAGCTCTGCCAGTCGTCCAGGTTGTTGAGACCGATTGCGTCTTTCACCGTGCCGTCATCGGCGCGGCCAGCGGAGCTGAGGATGGAGGCGCGAGTGGCGTCATCGTGGTTGTAGCCACGAATGTCTTCATTCAGCTTCTTCACAGCCGTGGCGTCCAGGCTGCCACCTTTTTTGGCGAGAAGCCACGCTTCAAGCTCCACGTAGGTCGGCTTCTCCGCCTTGATGTAGGCGAGGAATTCTTCGCGATCCAGTTCGAGAGCGCTTAGCACCATCTGGTCATAACCCTTGCCGCAGCCGGGATAGTCTGGATGCAGCTTGCCGGCTGCCTCAAGGGAAGACTTCTGCCAGAGGCGGGGAAGATGCAGGACACCGAGCGGGCCGGCCACGCCGGAGGAAATAAGGGGAACAAACTGGCTCATAACAAATATGGGTTGTATTGCGGGCAGATCTCCCAACTGGGGAGACTCCTGCGAGTCTGGCGATGCCTCCACAGAGCGGCAAGTAAAAAATCCCCGACTGCAGGAGTCCTTTTGACCATCCCTTTGATAAAATCCCCGGGGTCGAAAAATCTTGCGTATTGTGGCGGATTTTGTTCGTTTAAGGCAAGTCCGCACCAATGCTTCCTCACTCCTCTCCATGAGACTCGCCACCTTCGTTTTTGCCCTTGCTGCCAGTGCCCCGTTTTCCCTGCATGCCCATGACGGGCTGCTGGCGCAAAACAACGCCCCTGCACCGCCGGACACCGCCTCGGTCACCCAGAATGTGAAGATGGGTGAAGGCGATCACCAGTTCCAGTCCGTGGGTGGCTGGTGTGAGACCCCCAAGGACAGCGCCGGTGGACTCCTGGGTGCCACCCATGGCGGCATCGTCGTGGACAAGAGCGGCCTCATCTACTTCAGCACCGACACAGCCCGGTCCATCATGGTCTACTCCCCGGAAGGCAAACACCTCCGGTCGTTTGATCCCAAGTTCACCAAGTGCCATGGCCTGGCCATTCACGAGAGCAACGGGGAGCAATTCATCTACGCTGCCCACCTCGGCGCAAATCAGATCGTGAAGTTCAAGCTGGATGGCACTCCGGTGCTGGTCATTCCCTACCCTGCGGAATCCGGGAAGTACACGGCCGCGGGTGAGTACAAAGTGACGGGAGTGGCCGTAGCCCCGAACGGCGACATCTATGGGGCCGATGGCTACGGCAAAAAGTGGATTCACCGCTTCTCTCCAGAAGGCAAATACCTGAGCTCTTTTGGCGGTCCTGACACGAACTTGAAGGCTCCCACCAAGGAACTTCTTTCCAATCCCCACGGCATCTCTCTGGACACCCGCTCTGGCCAGCCTCTTCTCCTGGTGGCGGATCGTGAAAAGAACCGTCTGGTGCACTTCGACCTGGAAGGCAAATTCGTAGGCGTGGTGGTGGAGAACCTCCGTCGCCCCTGCAGCATGTCCATCCGTGGCAATGAAGTGGCGATTGCCGAGCTGCAGGGCCGGGTCACCCTCCTGGACAAGGACAACAAGGAAGTCACCCACCTGGGCGACAACCCGAACAAGGGCGAATGGGCCAATTTCAAAGTACCCACCACTGACTGGAAGGACGGCATCTTCACCGCCCCCCACGGGATCAGCTACGACGCCGCCGGGAATCTCCTGGTGATGGACTGGAATCAAAGCGGTCGCGTCTCCAAACTCAAAAAGCTCTGATCGGAACCTCAGCAGCAGCACTTTACTCCTTCACGCCCCTGGTTCCGGCCTCCCCGGACCAGGGGCTTTTCATTTCCACCTTCCTCTGCAACCCCACGCGGAATCCATAATGCCACTTGCGTAACCTCTCGAAATCTGGCATTTCACCCGCTCGCTTTTTCCCACCCCATGCAATCCACGATCTACCGTACGCACCACTGCAGCGAACTGCGCCCTGCCCATATCGGCGAAACCGTCACGTTGTCCGGTTGGGTCAATTCGGCTCGCGACCAAGGCGGTGTCATCTTCGTGGACTTGCGTGACCGCGAAGGCATCACCCAGATCGTTTTCCGCTCCGAGGAAAACCCAGAAGCAGCCGCCGCCAGCCACAAACTGCGCGACGAAGACGTGCTTCAGGTGACCGGCAAGGTCGTCAAACGTCTGGAAGGCACGAACAACGACAAGCTCGCCACCGGCGCGGTTGAATTGATCGTCTCCACCCTCACGATCCTGAACAAGGCTGCCGTGCTGCCCTTCCAGCTCGACAAAGAGCTCAGCAACGAAGACCTCCGCCTCAAGTATCGCTACCTGGATCTGCGCCGCCCGCGCATGACCCGCAACTTGCGCACCCGTCACCGGGTGACGAAAGCCACGCGCGACTACCTTGATGCCAACGGCTTCATCGAAGTGGAGACCCCCATCCTCTCCAAGTCCACGCCTGAAGGAGCACGCGACTTCCTCGTCCCTTCCCGCCTCAGCCCGGGCAAATTCTACGCACTGCCTCAGGCCCCCCAGCAGTACAAGCAGCTCCTCATGGTCGCGGGTCTGGAGCGTTATTTCCAGATCGCCAAGTGCTTCCGTGACGAAGACCTTCGTGCGGACCGGCAGCCCGAGTTCACCCAGGTGGACATCGAAATGTCCTTCCCTACGGAAGAGGAAATTTACGCCCTGGTCGAAGGACTTCTCGTGGAGATGTTCAAGGCGGGTCGTGACGTGGTGGTCCCCACACCCTTCCCCCGCATGACCTGGAAGCAGGCCATGGACCAGTACGGCATCGACAAGCCGGACACCCGGTTCGGCAACATCATCACCGACCTCGGTGATGTGTTCGCCCAGACCACGTTCAAGATCTTCCGCGGCGTGCTGGACGGCGGCGGTGTGGTTCGCGGCATCAACGCCAAGGGCTTTGCCACGGTGACCACCGGCCAGATGAACCGCCTCAACGAGATCGCCATCCAGGCAGGTCTCCCCGTCAAGACGCTGGCGTTCATCAAGCTTGAGAACGGCGAGTACAAGTCCCCCCTCTGGAAGTTCTTCTCTGAGGAGGAAAAGGCTGCGCTCATTTCCAAGATGAACATTGAGGAGGGCGACATCGTCTTCTTCGTGGCTGGCCCTTGGGAAAGCACCTGCACCATCCTCGGCCGCGTGCGCCTTGAGGTGGCCGAGATGATGGGCACCACCAAGAACAGCGACGCCCTGAACTTCCTTTGGGTCGTGGACTTCCCTCTCCTGGCCTACAGCGAGGAAGACGCCAAGTGGTGCGCTGTGCACCACCCCTTCACCCGTCCGAAAGCGGAAGACGTTCCGCTTCTCGAAGCGGGCAAGTATGCCGAAGTCCGCGCCATTGCGTACGACGTCGTGCTCAACGGCTGCGAACTCGGCGGCGGCTCCCTGCGAATTCACGAGAGCGATCTCCAGGCCAAGATGTTCAGCGTCCTCGGGGTCACCGAGGAAGAGCAGAAGATCATGTTCAGCCACATTCTTGAGGCCTTCCAGTACGGGGCTCCTCCCCATGGGGGCCTTGCCTTGGGTCTGGACCGCATCATCATGCTGGCCGCTGGGGAAGACAGCATCCGCGAAGTGATCGCCTTCCCGAAGAACAACCGCGGCATGGAACTCATGACCTCCAGCCCAAGCCCTGCTGACTTCAAGCAGCTCCGGGAGATCTACATTCAGAGCACCTGGAAAGAGAAGAAGGCGGAAGAACAGGCGTAAGGATCCTGCGCGGCACGAACATGATTGCCAGTCGCTGGCATTTTGTTCACAATGCCGCCAATTCCGCTCGCCTATCCATGAAAAAACGCGACTTCCTTGCCCCCTTCATTGCCATTGCACTGGGGGGGCTGTCATCCTGCCAGACTCTGCAATCAGGAGAACGTATGACGATCAACGAACAGCCGTGGGGGCAGACCAAAGACGGTCAAGAGGTCAAGCTCTTCACCTTGACCAATGGCAAGGGTATGGAGGCGAAGATCTCCAGCTACGGCGGAATCATCGTTAGCCTCACTGCCCCTGACAAGAGCGGCAAGTTCGAAGACGTGGTCCTGGGCTTTGACACTCTCGCAGAGTACGAAAAGTCCAACCCGTTCTTCGGTTGCATCACCGGCCGCTATGCCAACCGCATCGCCGGGGGCAAGTTCTCGCTCAATGGTCGAGAATATATTCTGGCCAAAAACAATGGACCCAATCACCTTCATGGAGGTCGTGCTGGGTTTGACAAAAAGGTGTGGACCGCACGCACGATTCGCCGATCTGGTGGTGTTGGGATTGAACTGTCCTACACCAGCCCTGATGGTGAAGAGGGCTATCCCGGTGCTCTTGAGTGCAAGGTCTCCTACCTCCTCACGAATGACAATGCTCTGGAGATCGAATACAAGGCCACGACGGACAAGCCCACCATCGTCAACCTGACCAACCACAGCTACTTCAATCTGGCAGGAGAAGGCAGCGGGAAGATTCTGGATCACGAGCTGAGCCTGAATGCCGACTACTACACGCCTACCGACGATACACAGATCCCCACAGGTGAGCGTGCCCCTGTCGCAGGCACCCCGCTGGATTTCACCAGCCCGCAAAAGATCGGCGCTCGCATTGGCTCCGACTTCAAAGCCATCCGTCAAGGTCAGGGGTACGATCACAACTTTATCATCAATGGCAGCAGCGGCCTGCGACCTGCAGCGAGAGTTCGCGATCCCAAGTCCGGACGTGTCATGGAAGTGCTCACCACCGAGCCTGCCGTCCAGCTTTACACCGCGAATGGTCTTGGAGTGACTGGGAAGCAGGGGCACAAGTATGGAGCCCGGCACGCTTTCTGTCTGGAAACCCAGCATTTCCCCGACAGCCCCAACCGGCCAGAGTTCCCCTCCACGACACTTTCTCCAGGAGATAGCTACCAGCATACCTG
The DNA here is from genome assembly GCA_041287975.1 of Verrucomicrobium sp. Classification (GTDB taxonomy): domain Bacteria; phylum Verrucomicrobiota; class Verrucomicrobiia; order Verrucomicrobiales; family Verrucomicrobiaceae; genus Verrucomicrobium. Next base: position 5,124 of record JBGGMQ010000506.1, read on the forward strand.
CATCTACAAGTTCAGCGTCGAATAACTCAATGTGACCCAGCTTTCCAAAAAAGCCCCCCTCCGAGCTCCCGGTCTTCGGTTTGAACTTGAGAAAGATTTCTCCGGGCGGCAGCACATTGGCCAGCGCGAAAAGCAGGAGGACTACTATGCCTTCAGCGATGTGTCGGAGAAAATGGAGTCTCCCTTCACCCGCCTGCTTGTCGGACTGGGCGACGGACTTGGCGCCCATGTGGGCGGCAATGTGGCGAGTTATCTCCTCATCAGCGAATTCGTCAAAGCGTACAAGCGGAGCGGCCTCACCGCTGCCTGGCGTCTGCGGGTGGCCCTGGAGGCTGCCAACGAAGCTCTGCACCATCTCAGCCTGCGCCTGCAATGGAGTCATGCGCCCATGGGCAGCACCTTCATTGGCCTGATGATTGCAGCGGATCACGCCCACTGGATCAGTGTCGGCGATTCTCCCCTCTTCCTGTTTCGTGCGGGGGAACTGCTGCGGCTCAATGCTGACCATTCCCTGGCCCCGTTGCTGGATGATCGCGTCAGGCGCGGTGAGATCACGCCGCAAGAAGCCCTCACCCACCCTGACCGCCATGTCTTGCAGTCCGCCTGCATGGGACTCCCGTTGACGCTGGTGGATGCACGGATGGAAAAGTTCCCGCTGCAACCGGGCGACATCCTGGTGGCTGCCAGTGATGGGATCCTGACCCTGAGCAAAGATGCCATTCGCGATCTGCTCGCATTTGGGATTCACACCTCCGCGGCAAAGATTGCGGATGCCCTGCTTTTTGCAGTTCGCGGTGCCAATCATCCACGCCAGGACAATACGACGATTGCCGTGA
>JBGGMQ010000507.1:0-5015 GCA_041287975.1 Verrucomicrobium sp.
GTGTAGGCCTGGGCGTTGGCGGCACGAACCATTTGCGTTAGCTCCTCGACGCCAATGATCGTCAGCAGGGACGAGTCCTTTATCAGCGAAACCATCTGCCCTGCCGTGCCCGGCAGCGCCCGCCGCAGTGCCTGGGGGAAGATGACAAACCTCCAGGTCTGGCCCCGGCTGAAACCCACCGCCCTTGCGGCCTCCAGCTGGGAAGCTCCGATGGACTCCCAGGCCCCGCGAAAAATTTCCGAGAGATAGGATGCATGAAACAGGGCCAGGATCACCACCCCGGCCGGCGTTGGCGTGGTCACCCCCAGGGCATTCGCCACTCCATAGTATCCCAGCAGCAGCAGCACCAGCAGGGGGGAACCCCGCACGATCTCCACACAGGCGCGGGAGAACTGCCTCACGGGGATCCACCCACTGCGTTGCCCCGCCATCAGGAGCAAGGCGAGAGGCACACTTAAAAACAAAGCACAGGCAGAGATGAACATGGTCAGTCCCCAACCCTTCAGGATCAGCCAGCGCCATTTCCATACCGTGTCCCAGTGCCAGTGGTAGTTCACCGACTTGAACACCAGGTACATCACCCAAGCGCACACGACCGTCAGCGACACCGCCCACAGGACCTCTTTCAAAAGCTGCCGGGTGGGGGAGTCTGACTTCATGGGGGTGCGCCCCGGACAGTGAAGGGGGCCGCCAGCATGGTCAATTGGATTCCGGCTCTTCTACCGTCGTCGGCACAGGCTCGGGGGCGGTCACCCCGGGTGGTGAGGGGGCCTCAGTGGGCGGCACGAACTCCAGACCCCGCCGGGGATTCATGCGGATGGCATGCAGGAACCTGAGGACGGCATCCACAATGGCCACCACCACGCTGTTTTTGTAGCCTTCGTTGGTGAAGCACAGGGCCTCGGCCTCATTCGTCAGGTAGCCGCACTCCACCAGCACCGCAGGGCACTCGGCTTCCATCACCACGATGAATTCACTGTCGCGCACTTTCCGGTCATTGGCCCCCGTCAGGTGACACAGCCTCTGCTGCACCATGCGTGCGAGCCACGGGCTGCGCTCATCGCGAATGGGGATGTCGTGCTTCATCCCCAGACGTGTCCGCCACTTGGCTCCATCTCCGAGCTTCTTGCGGCTCGAGTAGTACGTCTCCACCCCGGCGGTGTCTTTGGAATGGGGGTCCGCATTGAGATGCACGCTGACAAATGCATCCGCCTTGGCCTGGTTGGCCACAGCGCTGCGGTCACCCAGTTCCATGAGGGTGTCGTCCCGTCGGGTCATGAGCACCCGGCAGCCTTGTTCCTTGAGATGCTTCTCCAGGCGGTTGGCGAGGTCGATGACCACGGTCTTCTCCAGCAGGCCGTAGCCCTGCGTACCGCCATCCATGCCACCGTGTCCAGCATCGACCACGACGAGAAAGGGGTTAGCCTCCGCCTTGGCGGTCACGGCCAGAGCCGCGACTGCATCCTCCTGACTTTTGTCCCATGCCTGCCCCATCATGCTCAGGCATGCCACTGCCCCCAGCAGTGCGCCGGATGAGATGATGAAGCGGATGACCGACCTGCGCGGCATGATGGAACTACGCGAACGTTTGGCTGCCGAACTTACAAAATTTCCGGTGGATTTGATCTTTAAATTTCATAAACTAGGCCTCATGCGTCTGCCCGGTCTCCTCCTTTGCGGTTTCGCGGCTCTGTTTTTTTTGATGCCCTCTCTTCTTGCCGCTCCCGCCCGTCCAGCGGCCAGGAAAAGCAGCGAGACCAAAACCGCTGCCGCAAAGACAACACCCAAGCCAGGGGCTCAGGAACACATCGTGAAGAAGGGGGAAACGCTCTGGAGCATCTCTCAAAAATACAGCACCAGCGTAGGCGAGGTGATGGAGCTGAACAAGATGTCGAAAGAAGCCGTCCGGGACGGCATGAAACTCAAGATCCCCCCACGTGAGGCTGCCGTGGATCCGCGGAAGGCGCGGCGGAAAGTGCATGTCGTGGATGATGAGGAGACTTTCTGGAGCATCGCCAACCAGTACAACATCACAGCGGAGGCTCTGGCCAATGCGAACCCGAGCGTCAACCCCAACCGGTTGCACCCGGACATGGAGCTGAACATTCCGCCAGTCGATCCCAATCAGCCCGCCAAGCCTGCGACGCCCCCGAAACCTCCGGTCACCCTGAAGCCTTCAGAGACCATCGCTGGTACCACAAAGCCTGCAGGGGAGAAAGAGGCATCCAGCAGCAAGCCGGAGCCTGCTTCGACCTCGTCCGCCCCCATCAGTGGTGCAGAGCACACGATTGCAGAGGGGGAGACCTTCTATGCCTTGGCCCGGAAGTACGGTGTCTCCATGGAGGCCATCGTCGCCGCCAACCCCAGTGTGAATCCCCGGCGGATGAAGAACGGTTCGAAGGTCATCATCCCTGAAAAAAGCGCCGTAACCAAGGCTCCAAAGCCAGCGGAGGAGGGCGCCCCTGCTCCAGCATCTCTCGCCAAGACAACACCTCCCACACCCGTGGTGACAAAGCCAGTCAAGCCGCTTGCCCCGCTGCCCGGCCCGAATGCCCTGCCGATTCCCAAGCCCAAGGTGACGGCGCTGACCTCCGAGCCCATCAAAAAAACGATCACCTCTCCGGTCGTTGAGAAGGAAAAGGAAAAAGAGAAGGCCAAGGCGGAAAAGCCCGACCATCCCGATCATGTGCGATCAGGCTCCACGTCCCCCGTGGTGCTGACGGCACCCAGTGCTCCTCCGACGCCGCGTGTGGTTGTGAATCCCACTCCTGCGCCGAAGCCGGACGAAGCCCCTGCAGCTCCGCCAAAGTCAGGCGACGCCAACTCTTCGAAGGCTCCCGCCAACACCGTAGGCAGCGACGGTGTCATCCGGTCCTACATTGTGAGCGATGGCGAGTCCGAGTCCACCATCTCGGAAGCCTTCGGCATCTCCAAGGAGCAACTGTATGAGTACAACCGTCTCCCAGCCACCGCCAGGCTGAAGCCAGGAGACGAAATCATGATTCCTCGCGTCGCGAAGATCGGGCAGTAGAGCCCGGTTGTCCGTAAACGGGTCTGAACCTCTAGACTAGACCAGAGGAGGCCTATTCAGCGAGCAGGCGTTCCACCTCGGACTCCACACGGCCCCGGGCGTTGGTCTGGACGAGGTGCCCCTTTTTGTTCAGCAGCCACATCACAGGAATCATCTCGATGCCGAAGCGCTTGCAGATTTCTCCTTCGCTGCCTTTCCCATCCAGATGCTGGGGCCATTTGATGCCATTCTGGCGGATGTAGGTCTCCATCGCCCCGCGGTCCTGGTCCAGGGAAATCCCGAGCACTTCAAATCCCTTGTCCTTCAGCTTTTCGTAGGCCTTCACTACGTGCGGCATCTCTTCGATGCACGGGCCGCACCAGGTGGCCCAGAAGTCGATGAGCACGACCTTGCCGCGGAGATTCTCCAGATCCACTTCCCGACCGTCCACAGCGGTGAATTTCAGATCCAGCGGCTTGGTCCGGTACTCTGAGACTTTCAGGCTGGCGTTTAGAAGACGTTTGATGATTTCGTTGCGTGGAGACAGCGGATACTTCTCCAGGTGGCTGGCGGCGAGTTTTTCCCAGGCGGTCACGCTGGCGTTGCTGCCGTCATTGCTGCTGTCTTCCATTACTTGCAGAGCGCTGGCCTCGGATTTGATGCGGGTGTCCGCGTCCGGAGCGCCCAAGATGTCCTTGATGGCGGTTTTGGAGCCTTCCCGGACGGCGATGCCAAGTTGCTCGCGGGAGCCATTGGTCTGGCTTTCAAAGAGCAGCGCATTCCACCGGCGGGGATCTGTCGGGAACTTCTCGGTGAACTCCTTCGAGGCTGCGTCAAAGGCATCCACGGCCTTTTTGTAGTAGGCCAGGGCGCCTTCCTGGCCGGCGAACTGTTCCTTGGGGTTCAGGAGCGCATCCTGGGCGGCGGTCACTGTGCCCCATAGCTTGTCCGCCGCACTGGGTTCGTCTGCGGCTGGAGAGGGGCTGAGAGCGCCCAGGGAAAGGGCCAGGACAGCGACATGGAGGAACGGTTTCAGTCTCATAGGGAAGGGGGAGGGCAGCCCACGCTGGGAAAGATTGCGTGAGTGGTGGAGCAAACAAAACGTACGACACTGACCATTCTCAGGGATGACTTTGAGATTTCTATGGAAGGCCCTGCCTCATCTCACGTAGGCTGGGAGCCCATTACGATACCTTCCACCATGAAAAGTCTTCCCTTTGTTTCCGCTTCGCTCCTCGCGGTCTTTGCCGGGGTTTCCTTCCTGTCACTGCGCGCCGCTGACACCGCGACCAAACCCACCACAGGTCTGCAGCTCTACAGTTTGCGCAGTCAGTTCAAGCTGCGCGGGGTCGCCTGGACTCTCGACAGGGTCAAGGAGTTTGGCATCAAGGAGGTCGAGCTTGCCGGCACCTACGACCAGACTCCAGACCAGTTCAAAGCGGAGCTCGACAAACGCGGTCTCCTTCCTGTCAGCTCTCACTTTCCCTACGCCCGGCTGAAGACGGACATTGCCGGAGTAGTCAAAGACGCCAAAACGCTTGGGCTCAAGTACGTTGGCTGCGCCTGGATCGACCACAAGGATGCCTTTGATGAAGCCGAGTGTCGCGATGCCGTGGAAGTGTTCAACAAGGCGGGTGAGGCTCTTTCCAAGGAGGGGATCACCTTCTTCTATCATCCTCACGGTTACGAGTTCCAGCCTCACGGCAGCGGCACGCTTTTCGATCTGTTGTTTGCTGAGACCAAGCCAGAGCTGGTGAGCTATCAGATGGATGTGCTCTGGATTCTTTTCCCCGGTCAGGATCCGGTGAAGCTGCTGGAGAAGTACAGCAACCGCTGGAAACTCATGCACCTCAAGGACCTCAAGAAAGGCGTGGCCACCGGTTCGTTGAGCGGCAAGACCGATGTCGAGAATGACGTCGTCATCGGCACCGGCCAGACCAACTATCCCGCCGTGCTTGAAGCCGCCAGGAAGGTCGGCATCAAACACTATTTCATCGAAGACGAG
>JBGGMQ010000508.1:0-3621 GCA_041287975.1 Verrucomicrobium sp.
ACACGGATTTCAACTCCTCGACAAGGAGCTGTCATTCCTCATGGAAGCTTTCGCCACGGCCCTGCGTCGGATTGGCGAGCCAGATTTGGCGGACCGGATGCCCTGGACGGGGCAACCGCTACCGGACCAGCCTGGCCCCAACCGACCGCTTTGTCAGGCGTACTCTACAGCCTTCCAGTTGCTCAACCTCGTGGAAGAACGCGTGGCCCTCCAGGTGCGTCGACTCCGGGAAAAAGATCTGGGCCCCAAGGCCGAGAAGGGACTGTGGCCGGAGAAGCTGGAAGCCATTCGCGCTCTCGGCCTGGACGCCCGCGCGATTGTGGAGACCATGAAGGCGGTTCGCGTGGAGCCTGTCCTTACCGCTCACCCCACTGAAGCCAAAAGGGACTCGGTCCGTGAGCGGCATCGTGAGATTTATGACCTGTTGGAGCGCCGGGAGAATCCCGCGTTCACCCCTCGCGAGCAGGAGCGCGTCCGCGGCTTCCTTGAGGCTCAGTTGGAATCCCTCTGGCGCACTGGCGAGATCCATGTGACGCGGCCCAGCATCACCCAGGAGTTGGAGAACGCCCTTTTCTTCCTGCGAGAAGTCTTCCCTGAAACGGTATCCCGCACCCGCACCCACCTGCGTGAAGCCTGGATCGCTGCGGGGCTGGACCCCAAAGTCCTCGAAGATCTGCCGCCTCTCATTCGATTTGGCACCTGGATCGGCGGTGACCGGGACGGGCACCCGTTTGTCACGGCCGAAGTCACCAAGTCCTCCCTGCTGGCTCTGCGAAACAACGCGTTGCGGCTCTTTGCCCGCAAGCTGGACCGCATGGCCTACAGCCTTCCCCTGAGCAAGCACTTCCAAACCGTGCCAGAGGCGCTGGAGAAGTTGGTGGCAGGGCTGACTCAGGATGTGACGGGGCAGGATGTGGTGGATGTCGAAGTTCTGGTGAGTCAACACCACGAAGAGCCTTGGCGCCTGGCGGCTTATCTGATGCGCGCCAAAGTGCTGCTCACCCGTGACCGACCCAAGGCCAGTGCCATTTATGCTGGTCCCACCGCCTTGGATGCAGATCTGGCGATGCTGGCCAAATGCCTTGAGGAGGTCGGAGCTGTGCACCTTGTGCAGGATTTCGTCGAGCCCGTGCGGCACCAGCTTGCCGCGTTTGGATTCCATTCGGCAGTGCTCGACGTTCGTCAGAATTCGGCTTTTCATGAGAAGGCGTTGACGCAGCTTTTGGTCAAAGCGGGTGTGCCGGATGCGGCTACGTTCCCGACTTGGACGGAAGGAGCCAAGCGGGCCCTGCTGGACCAGGAGCTCAAGTCACCCCGGCCTTTCCTTTCTCCGAATCTCTCCGCAGGTCCTGAGGCAGATGCCGTGCTGGAATGCTACCGCGTGCTGGCGGACTACCGCTCCCGCTTTGGTGACGCCGGACTTGGTTCGCTGATTGTTTCCATGACCCGCGGGGTCAATGACCTGCTCACCGTGTATGTGCTGGCCCGGGAAGCCGGACTGGTGGAGCTGACGCCGCAAGGCTTGCGCAGCCCGTTGCCGGTGGTGCCACTGTTTGAAACGATGGATGACCTCGCCCACGCCCCTGCGGTGGTGGAGGATTTCCTGTCCCACCCCGTTACGCGTATCAGCATGGCGGGTGGTACAGGCAGTATTCCAGACGTGCAGATGATGCTGGGCTACTCAGACTCCAACAAAGACTGCGGCATCTTTGCCAGCCAGTGGGGGTTGCACAGGGCTCAAGAGGCACTGTTTGAGGTGACCCGCCGTCACGGTGTGCGTCCTGTTTTCTTCCACGGTCGCGGCGGCACCGTCGGTCGTGGTGCAGGCCCCACCCACTGGTTCATGGAGGCGCTGCCTCACGGTTCATTGGGCGGAGCGTTCCGAATGACGGAACAGGGGGAGACGATCTCCCAGAAGTACTCCCACCTCGGCTCTGCCACCTATCATGTGGAGACGTTGACCGCATCGGTGGCCGCAGCGACTGCCAAGCATCGACATGCTCCAAAACCCGCGGACCCCTGTCGTGAGATCCTGGACCGCCTGGCCGGGTGGAGCATGGAGACCTACCGCGGGCTCATTCACGCTCCCGACTTTATTTCCTTCTATCGCGAAGCCACCCCGATTGATGCGTTGGAAAACTCCCGCATCGGGTCCCGCCCTTCCCGCCGGACGGGCAAGGCGAGCCTGGAGGATCTGCGGGCCATTCCGTGGGTCTTCTCATGGACGCAGTCCCGGTTCTACCTGCCAGGCTGGTATGGGGCAGGAGCCGCCCTGGAGCGGCTCAAGAATGAAGCGCCGGCGGACTACACGGCGCTTGCTGACAGCATCTCCGATTCCACGTTCCTGCGCTACGTGCTGACGAACATGGACGGCTCCATTCTCAGCGCCAATGAGGAAATCATGCTGGCGTACGGATCCTTGGTCACGGATGTGGCGGTGCGTGAGCGGTTCATGGACCAGATCATCGCAGAGTTTCATCGTACCAAAGAGCATCTGGCAGCGATTCTGCACGGCGGCGGTTTCCGCTCCCGCCGGCCTCGCATGGCCCGAACCCTCCAGGTGCGCGAAGAACCTCTTAAGGTCCTCCATCACCAGCAGATCGCGATTTTGAAACAATGGCGCGGACTCGTGGCCGCAGGGGATCACTCCACTGCTGAGGGGATGATTCCCGATCTGTTGATCTCCATCAATGCGATCGCTTCCGGCCTTCGCACCACAGGCTAGGTTGGCCAATGGGCGGTGCCTCAGTGGCCAAAAGGAACTGGATGCGGAGCCGTCATGGCGCCCCCTCCAGTCTACAGTTGCAATTGCGGGCGTCTTGCGCTACTCGTCGCACCACTGACCCATGTCACTCGTCGTCACCAGCCTGAAATGGCAAACATCACGCCTCTGGCTACTCAAGCCTCGTGGCGCGGTGATGACAGGCTGTGCTGAATCCGATTGAGCTCGATTTAAAGGTCCAAGGCCCCCGAGTTTCGCTTCAGCTACCAGATCCCATTTCACACCCGCCATCTCTCCCGAGATGCGCGGGTTTTCTGTTTTCGCCCCTTATCCCTTAACACTCTTCCCTTGTTCCTTCCCCAGTGCCTCCTCCCTCCCGATCCTCTCTTGCCACTTTTGGCATCGTCGCGTGCAGCTCTCTCTTTTTCTGCTCCAAGGCCATCTTTGTGAAGCTGTCCTACCGCTACGGGTTGGATGCTGTGACGACCCTGGCCTTGCGGATGGCCATGGCTTTCCCCTTTTTCCTTGTGGGGGGAATTTTGGCGTCTCGCGGGAAGCATGCCGTCGCAAGTCCTCTGACGGGCAAGGATTGGTTGCGTCTCGCGATAGTGGGTTTCTGCGGCTGGTATCTATCCTCCGTGATCAACTTCATGGGGTTGGAACACATCAGTGTGGGACTTGAGCGCATGATCCTCTACACCTACCCCTCGCTGGTCGTCCTGGGCTCGGTGCTCTTCATGCGCAAACCGCTGCGCTGGACGGTGGTGGGCGCGATGCTGGTCTCCTACGCCGGCATTCTACTCGCGTATCATGGGGAAACGACGGCCAAGGCGGGAGGGGAGACATGGTTGGGCGCATTGCTCGTGTTCGGCAGTGCGGTCAGCTACGCCATCTTTGTG
>JBGGMQ010000509.1:0-3406 GCA_041287975.1 Verrucomicrobium sp.
ATCGCCTCGCTGAGAAACTCCTTCACCGAGAAGCCTTCATGACCCTCAAAGGTTTGCGTGGTAATCGCCCAGTGGGAAATGCGGTCCAGACGAAAATCACGGAAGTCGCTCCGCAACCGGCAGAAGGCAATAAGGTGCCACTGCCGCGCATAGTACATGAGGCCGAGCGGCTCCACCTCCCTTTGCGACACCTCACCCCTGCCTCCGGCATCGTAGTCCAGCAAAACGCATCGCTTGCGCACCACGGCCTGTTGCAGAGGCATGAGACAATCGGGACGATCCTCCCCGTCCTCATTGGGCCGTAACCAGACACCGATGGCGGGCTGAAGACGATTGAGCAACTCGTGGCGCTCACGAGGCAACACAGAGCGGACCTTGAGCAGCGCCGAACGCAGGGCTCCGCGGAGGGAATCATCTGCGACCTGCTCCGTCACCTCGCCGCTCATAAACAGGGCGGCGACTTCGTCTTCCGTGAACATGACCGGCGGCACATGATACCCACGCATCAAGCTGTACCCCACGCCTGCCTCCGCAAGAATAGGAACACCCGCCTCCCCCAGCGCCGCGAGATCCCTATAGACCGTGCGCACGCTGATCTCAAAATGCTCTGCCACCCGTTCCGCCGTGATGACACGGTGATTCTGCAAAAGCAGGATCATGCCAGTGAGTCGGTCGATTCGGTTCACAGCATTCGCTTAACGCTGAATTGACTAGATGTGCAAGCGAACACATGCCAGTTCGCAACTGCCCGAGAACGCTGACAAAAAACAAGGCCACCCTCGGCAGGGTGACCTTGTTTTATCGAAGTCTTGGTATCGGTCGAATACAACCGTGCTAGGCATTGCCACGAGCTTGGGACTGGCCTTTGCCAGGAGTAGTTCCCACGGAGTAGTAGCTGGCGTAGTTGTAGTAGGTGTACTCTTTGAGGTTCGTGGCGGAGCGGTTGAGGATCACTCCCCCGACGTTCACCTGGCGATCATAGAGCAGATCCAGCGCCTTCGCGCTGAGGCGGGCCATGGTGGAGGAGAGGCGTACCACGAAGAGAACCGTGTCGAGCTTGGGAGCAAAGCTGGCCGTGTCATCCGCGACCAGAACAGGAGCACTGTCGAAGATCACGTAGTCATACTCATCACCCATTTCCTTGAGCACTTCTTCCGTCAGACGGGAGAGGAAGAGCTCTGATGTCTGCTCGAAGACTTCACCGCGAGGCATGACGTGCAGGCCCTTCGTTCCGCTTTCGAGCACGGCATCCCGCCAGTGCAACTTGGCAGTGAGGACGTTGCTGAATCCGGGGGAGGCTGGCAGCTTGAAGAGTTCGTTTACGCCGCCACGACGAAGGTCACCGTCCACCAGAAGAACACGAGCACCGCCGGTGGCCATGGTGATGGCCAAGTTCGACACGGAAGTCGTCTTGCCCTCGTTCGGCACCGCACTAGTCACCAGAATCAGCTTGGGAGGATGCCCACCCTTCCAGTTCTTGAAGAGGATGGACGAACGCAGGTTGCGGAAAGCTTCTGCGTAAAGGTGGCGGTCATCGTTGGGTCGCAGCAAGGTGACATCCCCTCGGCTGCGCTGCTCGGGCACCTGTCCGACGATGGGTTCGTTCGGGAAAAGGGCCTGGAACTCGCTGAAGGAGTTCATCCGGTCATCAAGGCGGTCAAAGAGCAGCAAGATCACTGAGCCAGCAGCAAAGCCAATGAGCAGGGCGGCGATGAGAGGTACGATGAGCTTGGGCTCAACTTTTGCAGCCTGAGGAGGGCGCTGCATGATGGCCACAAGGTCAGAGGTGAGGGCCTGGTTGCTGTCCACACGTTCGAACGCCTGGTCCCACTTTTCCTTGTCTTCCTTGGTCCGCTCCACCCTGGTCCGGAGAGACTGGTGGGTTACGATCTTGGCGTTGGCTTCGCGGGCCTTGTTTTCCCAAACTTTCACCTGGTCATTCAAGTTCGCGATTTTCATTTTGATACCGTCAATGCGGCGCTGCCACTCCTCCACACTCGCATCTTTGTGAATGGAGATTAGCGAATTTTGCGTTTGGATCTTGGTATCCAGTTCCTTTACGGCCGGGTGCTCAGCGCGAAATGTTTTGAGCAGTTGATCGCGCTCCTTCACCAGCAAGTTGTAGTCCCCCAGAGCCTTCAGGTACTCCTGTTCGGAGCGGGAAAGTCCAGAAAAAAGCTCGGTTCCCGTAGGAATGTCGAGCTTGGGCGCTGCCCCTTCGGAGGCAGGAGCAGCTCCAGAAGAACTGGCCCCGGCAGCGGGTGCGCCAATGATTCCGCGATCCTTGTTTTTCAGGTAATCATCGAGCCCCATCCTCTCCATGAGCTTCAATTCAGTCTCATAGACGTTAAGGCTTTGCTTCAGTTGAGCCAGATAGAGGGCGGACTGATTGCGATCCCCTTCAAAGATCACAATGTCATTGTCTTTCAAGAATGCCTCGAGCTCGCTCTGCGTGTCGGTGAGCTTCTTCTCGCTCGCCAATACCTGCTCCACAATCCGGTTCATGGCCGTGGTGGATGCATTCTCAATCATCTCCTTACGAAAGGCAATGTACTGGTCGAGCAACGCCTCGGCAAACTGGGTGACGTAAGCGGGTTCTTCACCCGTGGCGATCACGTTCAAAATGGACGACCCCTTCGTCTGCACCACCTTGACGTCAACGTCGATTTCCTTCAACTCAGGATGGGTGTTGCGCACAATCTGCAATGCACGGTTCCTGAGGGAGGCTCCGTTCAGGATTTCAATCTGCGTTCCATAAAACTCCGCCAAATTCAGGTTCACCAGAGGTGAGGAATTCTGCGAAGCATTGGCATTGATCATCGTGCCCGCACTTATCCGGCCAACCGTCTCATATTCCACCGGCTTGCCCGTGATACGCAAGGTCTGAACGCAAAGTGCGATTGCGGCCGTCAGCAGCAGAAACCACCAGCGGCGACGCAGGAGGATCTTGTAGCGCTGGAACTTCGCTGAGGTTTCGTGAAACCGGTTCAGCGAGCTGCCGGGGTTTTGAAGGGAGTCGTAAGATTCCATACAGAAAACTGTCGGGATAAGTAGCGGAAGGGATTTTACCCTCCTGAAGGCAGATTAGGAAGCGTTTTTTACAATGTACCTACGGCTGGCCAAAATACACCGGAAGCTTGCACAGAAAAGCTCCCACCCAGTTCTGGAAGGGAGCTTGAAAGTCATTCCAACACCGCTGAATCAAAGTCGCTCAAGTATCGAAATCAGAAGTTCACCAGCTTTTCATCGACAATGATGACATCATCGGGCCTGATCTGGATGTCCTTCTCAAGGCGGCCTTTGGTCATGACATCACGGAGGTTGATCAGGTAGGTCACACTTGACTGTCCAGGGCGCTTGCGAATCACTTTGACCTTCTTGGTCTGGGCGAATTGGGTAAATCCGC
>JBGGMQ010000510.1:0-2538 GCA_041287975.1 Verrucomicrobium sp.
AACTGCCGAGCGAGCCCAGCATGCTGATGACCCCAGCCGCCCTGCCCACGTGCTGGTCCTCATTGGCCATGCTGTAAAAGCGCACACTCGCGGGCGACACGGCACCCAGTAGCACGCCCGGAAGGGCGAAGAGGAAGAGGGAGATGAACACCGGACCCGCGATGAGCCCACCTTTGGCCAGGGAGGGACTCAGCACCTCCGCCAGCGCTGGAATGAGCATGGTGAGGACCGCCGCACCCGCCAGAAGCCAGCCCAGCAAATCCATCCGACCCAGTTTGTCTGAGAGATAGCCGCCCAAGTAGCCACCCGCACTCAGGGCGACCAACACCACCCCGATCAGGGCCGTCCAGGTGTAGATGCTGTTGCCAAAGGCAGGCGCCAGGAGCCGGTTCGCGGTGATTTCGATCACCATGATGGAAGCCCCGGAAAAAAAGCAGATGGTGGCGAGGAGCCAGCGAGTGAGGCGGGAGGAAGCGGCGATTTCAGCCCGGACTGCCGCGGCGGACGCCGTGCTGCTGGGGCTGGTGGCAGGTTTTTGAGGAAGCGGTTTAGCCATGAAAATGCCAGTCTGGTTCAGGTTTCAGCGGGAGTCATCCAACTCATTCGCCATAAAAGGCGAGGCTGATGATCTTCCAGCCGGAGGCCTCCTTCTGGAGGGTGAAAAGGTCGGTCCCCCGCTCTTCTTTGGCGCCTTTGGTCAACACCCAGGTCACGCAGGCCTGGGCTCCGCGCTCATCCCCTTGGATGCGCATGTCCACCGGGCGCTCAGTCATGGGGGTGGCGGCTTGTTCATGCGCCATGCGCTGGCCATGGAGAAAGTCGGTCAGCCCCTGGCTGACGACGCCCTGTCCCTCAGTGAGGAAGAAAACGCGGGCTTGAGGGTGGAAGCAGCTGCCATAGCCCTCCATGTCTTTTGCAGACCACGTGGAGAAATAGCGGTTCAGAAAGGTCTTCACCTCAGCCTCCTGAGGGTACGCAGGTGGCGTCGCAGACTTACAGCCCACGCCCACCAGGGACACGATGGCGAGCAGGATGAGGACAGACGAATTCGCCGCCCCTGTGCTCAGATGGCACAGTCGCTTGAGGAACGTGCCCATGGGGATCAGTGGCGAAAGTCAGACTCTTCCACACCCATGAGGGCCAGCAGCCGGTTGAGATCCTCCACTCCGTAGTAGTCGAGTTCCAAACGGCCCTTTTTTTCACCGTGATGCACACTGGCAGAGGTGGAGAAATGCCGGGTGAGACGCTGTTCCACAGCCTGTAGGGCGACCTTCAGCTCTGCATCTGGGGAGGCAGGCTTGGCCCTAGGCACTGGCGGGTTCAGAATCGTCTCTACCAGTTTCTCAGTGGCACGAACGCTGAGGCCCTTGTCCAACACCATGGCGGAAGCCACTTCCATGTCATCCGTCTTCTTCAGACCGAGAATGACTTTGGCATGCCCGGAACTCAGGCGGCCTTCGCGCAAATTTTGCAGCACCCCAGCGGGCAGTTCCAGAAGACGGATGGCGTTGGCCACGGTGGCGCGGTTCTTGCCGACCCGTTGGGCGATGTCTTCCTGACGCAGATTGAATTCTTTGCTCAGCCGGGCATAGGCCTGGGCCTCTTCCACCGGATTGAGATTTTCCCGCTGAAGGTTCTCAATGAGGGCCATCTCCAGCACGTCCTTGTCAGACGCGGTGCGGACGATGACGGGCACCTCCTTGAGACCGAGCTCCCGACTGGCACGCCAGCGGCGCTCACCAGCGATCAGCTCAAACTTGCTCGCCACCAGACGCACAATGAGCGGCTGAATGATGCCGTGTTCACGGATGGATTCCATCAGCTCATTGAGCTGCTCTGGAGCAAATTCCTTACGAGGCTGCAGAGGGCTGGGCACGACCTCGTCCAGAGGCACCTTGCGAACCGTCTCGCCTGGGGCGGGCTGGGGGGTGAAGGGCATGGAGTTCCCTGCGGAGGGTCCGTCCCCTGCTTTTCCAATCAAGGCCCCAAGGCCTTTGCCAAGCGCTGCTTTTGCCATAAGACGCGAGACTATCGCATCGCACGGGCAAAGCAAGCCCCGTGGCAAGGTTCGACTCATCCCATCATTTTTGGTCGGGAGCCTGTCGCAGCGGGAGATCTTTTGACAACAACTTTACAATGAAGACTTCCCTGCCCCGTCATGCCCGGGCCAGGATGTCACTTCGCGTTCCCTGGTCAGTAAGGTTTTTACTTTTCAACCCCCGACCCCGCACCTCATGAGTCCACGCCGCTTCCGCCTTGCATCTCTGCTGGCTGCCCTGCCCCTCCTGCTGCCGCTCACCTCTCAAGCCGAGCATGAGACCGGCTTTATCGAAAGATTCGCCCTCGCGGCCGACCGCGAGAAGGTACTGGGCGAGTTGGTACCCGGCTCAGAGGAGTACTACTTTTTCCACGCCCTCCACTACCAGAACTCCCGCAACACGGCCCGCCTCGCGGACATCATGGCGGAATGGCGAAAGCGCTTCCGTGACACCACTCCCCTGCGCGAGAGCATTGAGAACCGGGAAGCTCTGCTCACCT
>JBGGMQ010000511.1:0-3979 GCA_041287975.1 Verrucomicrobium sp.
GTCAAACTCGCGAGCTGATCCTTCAACGGAGCAGCAGCCTTCTCGGCCTTTTCAAACTCTGCCTTGGCCTGAGCCAGGGTCTTCTCTACCTGAACCACCTTGGCAGCCGCCTCCTTGCTGGTGCCTTGAGCATCACTTAGACTCTTGCGGAGTGCGTCCACGGGTGTGCTGACCGTTGCCAGCTCACCTTTGACGGCTTGCATCGCTTGTTCAGTCGTGGCCAGTTGAGTGGCAGCATCGCCAGCCTTCTTTTCGCTCGCGGCAACAGCGGCCTTGGAGGTATCTGTCTCGGGCTGGATCGCCCGTGCTGCCGTGAGTCCTTTGTCTTCCTGCTCCTTCGTCGTGCGGGACGCATTCACGGCTTTCTCGGCCGCATCCGCGCGTGCTTTCACCGCGGCGACCTCGGCATCCTTGCCTTTCACGTCCGCCTCGTTCTTGGCGAGTGCTGCAGCAGCGGCTCCATTCGCTTTTTGGCTGGTATTGAATTCTTCTTGAGCCTTCGCCAAGGCCTGCTGTTTCTCAGCCGCCACCTTACCAGGGGCATCAAGTTTCGCACCCACTTCACCACGCTGTTTGGCCAGCACAGCGATCTGATTGTTGATGTCCGTCACGGCTTTCGCAGCCGCGGCGATGCGGTTCGCTTTCTCCTGCTCGAAAGTTTTCTGCTCGGTCTCCTTCTGAGCCAGCAGCTTCTTCTGCTCTTCCACCTGGCCAGCCACTTGTGCTTCTTGCATCTTGATGGGCTCGACATTTTTCTCCACGCCGGGCATTTCGCTGCTCACCTTGGCAAGAGCGGCTTCAAATGCAGGAAGTGCGACCGTGGCATCGGCGATGGCTTTCTTGGAGTCTTCAATCCGCCGGGCGGCTGCCACCTTGGCGGCTTCTGAGTCCTTCAAAGCTTCTTGATAGGATACCAAGTCCCCTTCCATCTTCTCCAGCTTTTCGCGCTCGGCGAGCACGTTCACATTGAACTGGGCAGCCCGCAGCATGGAGGGCAGCTTTTGGTACAGCGCCAGTTGCGCCCGCAATTCCTTGAGCTTGTCCTGCGTGCCAGTCAGCGCCACACGGGATTCAGCCAGTTGTTTCTCGGACTCCGCAATGCCCTTCGGCATGGCTTCCACCGCCTTTTTCGCGTCTTCCAGGGCCTTCTGCCTGGCAGGTTTGCCAGTGTTGAAGGCAGTCACCTGATCCTGGGCGTCTTTAACGGCCTTCTCAAAATTAGCGAGCGCCTGAGGAGCCGTCGCAGTCTCTTTCTTCACGCCTTCCAGCTTGCCATTGGCCTCGGCAATCTTCTTGTCCTGCTCAGCCACTTGGGGAGCCTGCTCAGGAGCTGTCAGCTTCGCCTTCTCTTCCGTGAATTTTCCAACCTGACCTTCCAGCTCCTTCTGCTGGGCCACCAGTTGCTCATGCTTCTTCAGCAGATCCACCTGCGCCTGACGCTTCGTGCGAGCGTCCTTCACGGCGTTGTCCAAACTCGCCAGGGTGTTGGGGAAATTCTTGATCTCAGCATCAAGCTGATTGCGCTGCGCCTCGGTATCGGCCAGCTTTTTGCGGAGCTCAGCAATCTGGGCCTCCTTGGCTTTCACGCCTTCTTCACTCTGCTTCACGGCCTCTTCTGCAGCGGGCACTTTGCCCACGAGCTCCGTAGCATAGCGCTCACTCTCGATAATGCGCTGGGCCAGCGGCGGCGGGTTGCTGGAAAGTGTTGCCACTTCCTCGAACTTGTCGGCACTCCACAGTTTCACCTGACCCTGCCAGTCACCCGAAGCCACGAGCTTGCTGTCGGAAACACCCGCCACCTCCGTGACGATGTCGGCCTGTTTTTTCGACTCCGCTTTTTTGGTGCCATTGATGTCCCACGTCCGGATCATGCCATCACGGCCAGAGGAAACAATCGTACCATCGGGAGCGAATGCCACGGCCAGCACCCCACCGGGATGCGCGTCCCAGGTTTTGACGACCTTGCCGTTTTCCATCTCATAGGTGATGATCTTGCCGTCTTCGCCGCAGGAGGCGAGCACGTTGGAGTCAGACCGCCAAGCCACGCCATTGCAGGCGGCTTTGTGCCCGTCCAAAAGATAAAATTCACCGCCTGTGGCCGCTTCGGTCACCATGACGTTGCCATTGCGGTCCCCACTGGCGAGCAGAATGCCATCAGGGCTGAAGCCCACGGCCAGCACCCACTCCGTGTGCTTCTTGATCACGTAGAGCTCCTCACCTGTGGAGGTGTTGAACACCTTGACCTTCTTCGACGGGCTGCCGATTGCGATCATTGCCTGATTGGCGCTGATGTCTGCGCTCATCACGGCATCGAACTCTTTGCCAGCTTCGGCCACCCGTTTGCCGGTCTTTACATCCCAGACAACGGCGTTCCCCGACTTTCCGCCACGACCGCCACCGGCAATCAACAGTGCCCCGCTCTGGCTAAACTTGAGCGAACGGATATAGCCTTCCGGGTAAGGATAAACACCCGCAAGCACTTTCGTGTTGGTGTCATAGACAAGCGCTTGTTTCAGACCACTGATCGCCACCAGTGGCGACCATGGGTTCGCCGCCATGGCCGTGACAGCCGTGGCACGTGGCGCACTGATCACTGGCTCCAGCAGCACGTTCTCCGGCATGGGCAGAGGGCCTTCGGGCTTGCCACCCGTCGCCACAGCCAAGGCGAGGTTGCTTTTGGGAGCCCCCTTCTTGGCAATGCTCGACGCCGTCTCCAACACGCCACCGTTGACCCACTTGGAGAGGATCTCAATTTCTGCAGCGCTCAATGGTGCGCCCTCTGGCGGCATGAACGGCTCGGCGGTCTTCTTCGTCGTCGCGATGAGCTTGCTGCCCTCCGCATCCCCAGGATTGACTACCGCTCCACCGCCCCCGCCAGTCATGGCACCAGCAAAACTGGTGAGATCGAGATCGCCCTTCTTTTTGTCAGGGTTGTGGCAGGAGAAGCACTTGTTCTCCAGCACAGCTCGCACGTGATCATTGTAGGTGATCTTTTCCTGCGCCTGGGCCGCCAGTCCACAGGCTGCGAACGGGAGGATGATGAGGGAGCGATGATATGACATGGCTTCGGGAAAGTACTGACAAGAAATACGCAATTCGGAGCTAACACCTATCGCGGCTCACAGCGGCGATTTGCATTCAGATGGTGCACAAGTACGGCTCACCATTCCATCCAGCACCCTGCCGAAGAGCATCGGACAGGGGGCGGCAGTGAAAGCGACGGGAGCCGGCAACAGACGAGTTAGTGATTGAAGTAAAACTCCTTGGAGTTCAGCAGGGCCCAGAAGAGGTCTTCCAGCACCACCTGCCGACCGTCGCCCGACTCTGCGATTTGCTTGAGCACAACCTCAGACTCCTTGGGCAGTGGCTCACGCCCAAAGGTACGGAGGTAGAGCTCCTGAATGATGTCCTGATCAGTCTTCTTCTCATTCACGAGGGTGGCCACCACTTTGCCACGCTTGATGTTCTCATGGGCGGCATCTCCGTTCATGAAGTGCAGCGCCTGGGAAAGCGTGGGGTCCATCTTCACCTCACAGGAGCAGACGGTCTCACGGGTGGCGCGACCGAAGGTGGTGAGGAAATAGTTGGAGACTGAACCGTCTGCGATCTGCACGGCGCGGGCGCCAAGAGGCAACCCCTGGTACTTCGTCGGCGTGTTGGTCACGCCGGACACGGCATCTGCCAGCACCTCAGCACGCATGCGACGCACCAGGGCATGGGCGAAGTTGCGCTTGTCACTGGCATTGCTCTCATTCACCTGCGTGGCACGCTGGTAAGTCATGGAGTTGCAGATGTCACGCACCAGACGCTTGAAGTCATAGTTGTACTCCGTCAGCTTCCTGCCCAGGCTGTCGATCAGTTCAGGATTCGAGGCCGGGTTGCTGATGCGGACGTCGTCCACAGGATCAATGATGCCGACGCCGAAAAAGTGAGCCCAGGTGATGTTCGCCAGGTTGCGGGCAAAGAAGGGGTTCTCCGG
>JBGGMQ010000512.1:0-3703 GCA_041287975.1 Verrucomicrobium sp.
CGGCTACGGTTGCTGTCATCGGCTCCGTCAATCTTCGTTTCAAGTTTGATAGTTCATGTTCATGCCAGGCACGCTAGTTCGGTTGTCCCAACCGTTCAGGACGCTCGGCCCCTGGGGTTCTCTGGCCCAGCGGCACCGCCCACCTTGACATCGCCTTCCGGCTCCGCTCCCCACCCGGCTGAAACAGCCGGACTACCTCGCCGACATGAATGTCGGCGCACCCAGTGGTTTCCTTCGGGAGTGGGAGGAAGAACTTTTTAGGATTGGATATCGGAGGCGGGGAATCGCTTTCGCTACGAGTCCCCCCCTTCGCCTCTCCCACCCTTACAAAATGGCATTTCGCTGAAATTCCCGACGGTAGGCTTTGGGGGTCATGCCCATGACGCGCTGGAACTGGCGGTTGAAATTCGCGAGGTTGCCGAAACCGCAGTCGAGGGCGAGGTCGGCGATCTTGATGTCCTCCTCCACAAGTCGGGAGCAGGCGCGACCGATGCGCAGTTCGTTCACGTACTGGGGCAGGGTCTTGCCCGTGCGGGTGCGGAAGAAGCGGCTGAAGGCACCAGGGCTGAGGCTGGCGTGCGCCGCGGCCTCATCGCGATCCACGGTCTCAAGGAGATTACCGTGAATGTAGCGGATAGCGCGCTCCATACGGCCCTGGTCAGAGCCCTTCAATTCAGGAGCATACTGTGGGCTGGCGAGAGGCTTGACCTCTTTGGAGTGCGCCAGGAGGTCGAGGATGCTCAACAGTTCGATGACACGGGGTAGTCCCTGGACATCGGCAAGGTGGCGCAAACGGTCAGCGACATCGTTGCGAGTTTTTCCGGTGAATTGTAGTCCCCGGCCTGCACGTTTGAGCAGTTGTCGCACCGCTTCGAGCTCCGGTTTTTGCAAAAAGTCATCTCCCATGAAACCATCCAAAAAGCGGATGATGATAGCGTGGACTGCTTTTCGAGACCTGCCGGCGCTTTCATCCTGGTGCCAGACATGGGGCAAATTCGACCCGACCAGAACGAGGTCGCCAGTCGTTAACGGAGCGAGACTATCGCCTACAACCCTGTAACCACGGCTCTTGAGCACCAGTGTCAGTTGATGCTCCGGATGAAAATGCCACTGGGCTCCGTAATTGGGAGCCTGGACTTCTTCGCAATGAAAAGACTCTTGTTCCGAAACAGGGACCGTTTCGCGGATCGGTTTCCTGACTTGATTGGCGGGCTTCATCTGTGACAAAAGTATCGGAAATCATGACACACTGAGTGGAGGGTGCAACGGCAACCTGCTAGCTTCTTTACATGGGCAAAGAGTTCAATATTTCACCAGTCACTGTGCCGCCAGTCGCGACCAAGTACCGCCACGTATGCACCGCTTTGCCTCATCCGGACTCTGTTCCCACGTTGGAAAAGCTTCGCAGTCTAGAACCGACGTCAATGCGGGGCATGCCTCCGATCGTCTGGCACAAGGCTGAAGACATTTTTGTCTATGATAAATACGGCAACCGCTGGCTCGACTGGAGCAGTGGCGTGCTGGTGACCAATGCCGGCCATGGCGTGCCAGAAGTACGCCAGGCCATCATTGACCAGGTCAACAGCGGCCTGCTGCACAACTATGTGTTCCCCAGCGAGGAGCGGGCTGAACTGGCTGAGCTTCTGACCTCGTTGACTCCGCCAGATCTGAACAAGGTTTTCCTGCTGACCACCGGCTCGGAGGCCACAGAGTGTGCGATCAAGCTTTCCCGCGCTCACGGCATTAAAGTCGGTGGCAGGAGCAAGATTGGTATCATCGGATTTGAGCGTGGCTTCCACGGCCGCACCATGGGTTCCCAGCAGGCGGGTGGCATGGCGGGCCAGAAAAACTGGATCGTCAATGAAGATCCGGCCATCATCAATGTCCCCTTCCCCGACGGGTTCTGGCAACAGGACGTATCATTTGACTGCTTCCTCGATGCCCTGGCTCGCAAAGGAATGAAGCCCTCAGACATCGCGGGGGTGATCATGGAGACCTACCAGGGAGTGGGGCCTGACTTCGCACCGGTGGAATATGTCGCCGAACTCGCGGCCTGGTGCCGTCAGCATCAGATCGTACTGACCTTTGACGAAGTGCAGTCGGGTTTCGGACGCACGGGCAAGTTCTGGGCGTTTGAGCACTACGATGTGGTGCCGGACCTTATCTGCTGTGGCAAGGGCATCAGCAGCTCCCTGCCCCTTTCAGCAGTGCTTGGCAAAGCGGAGATCATGGATCAGTTCGGCCCAGGATCGATGACCAGCACCCACACGGGCAATCCCGTCTGCTGCGCCGCCGCCAACGCAGCCATCAAGAAGCTTCTCAAGGAGAAGATGACGGAGAACGCGGCACTCTGTGAGCCAGTGCTGCTGGCAGGGCTGGAGAAGATCAAGGCGCGCCATCCGCTGGTGATTGGGCACGTCACGGCCAGGGGTCTGGTGGCGGGCATGCAGACGGTCAAACCGGGTACGGCCGAGCCGGATCACGACTTGGCGCACCGGATCGTGGAGCTTTGCTATCAACAGGGTTTGCTCCTCTTCGCACCCGTGGGTGCTTGGGGCCAAACCGTCAAAATCGCTCCGCCTTTGTCCATACCTGTGGAAGCTCTGGAGGAAGGCCTTCAGGTGCTGTTGGACTCCACCGACCGCGCTGTGGCCGAGGCCGCCGGGATCAATGTCGCGGCGATGGTGCTGGCTGATTGATTAGCCGATCTATCAAAGTACTCTCCAGACAAAATCAAAAAAGGAGGCGGGGCGAATCAGCCCCTGACCTCCTTTTTTCTTTTTGTTTCCCGGTATGGCCAAAGAAACCGACCCTTCCGAAGCCGCGATCCGGGCGAAGTTGCTCGAGTTTGCAGAAGCGCGGGCCGATGGCGCGACATTTTGCCCATCAGAGGTGGCTCGCGCGCTGGCGACGAACTGGCGGCCTTTGATGGAGGATATTCGCAAAGTCGCTGCCGAGTTGGTGTGCCGGAAGCAGCTTGCCTGCACGCAGAAAGGGAAAATTGCCGACCCGCTCGCGGCTCGGGGGCCTATCCGACTGAGCCGGCCGGCGAATAACACGAGCTGACGTCAGATTCCGGAATCGTCACCACAGTTGCGATCCCCCCCATCCCTGCTAAGCTGAGTTTCCAACGCCAATTTTCTTAATTACATGGGATTTTTCAGCAAACGCTCTGTCAGTGACCTCGGCGAGAAGAAGAAGGACATGCCCGAAGGTCTCTGGGTGAAGTGCCCATCCTGCGGCGAAAGTCTTTACGAATCTGCTCTGGCCAAAAACCTCCGCGTCTGTACGCACTGCGGCCACCATTTCACCCTTAGCTCCGGGGAGCGCATCGCTTCCCTGGTGGACGAGGGCACATTCGAAGAGATCGACGCCAATCTGGATTCGGTTAACGCCCTCGGTTTCAAGGACTACCTGAACAAGGTGAAAGCCTATCAGGTGAAAACGGGCCTCAAGGAGGCTGTGGTCACGGGTCGGGCCAAGATCGACGGCACCCCTGTGGTGCTGGCCATCATGGACTTCCGCTTTCTCGGTGCCAGCATGGGCAGCGTGGTGGGGGAAAAGATCACCAGCGCCATCGAAAGGGCCACACGGGAGAAGTGCACCGTCATCATCTTCAGCGCTTCCGGCGGTGCCCGCATGCATGAGGGCATCCTAAGCCTCATGCAGATGGCGAAGACCTGCGGTGCCCTGGCCCGCCACG
>JBGGMQ010000513.1:0-3015 GCA_041287975.1 Verrucomicrobium sp.
CTCCTCTGCCGCGGTCATGCTCTGGCCTCCTTGGGCTTGGCTGCGGTGGGGGACTCTGTTTGAGGCTGAGGTTTGATGCCGGAGACAAAGACCTCCACACAGGTCTCCAAGTAGGTCTTCCGCGAGTAGTCCGTGATCCCATGCGAAGTCCGGCGAAGCATCCCGGCGAGCAGCATGCCCGTGAACATGTCCACGGCTGCAGGCAGTTTGACATCGCTGCGCACCTTCCCTTTGCGTCGGGCCAGCGTCAGGTATTGGATGAATTCCTGGCGTGCCGGTCGGATGGAATCCTGAATGACCTCCTTCGCATGGGCGGGGTGCCGTCGGGCTTCACCGATCAAAGTGCTGATCATGGACTCACTCTGCTCCAGCGCCGTATCCAAAGCTTGGGCGTGGGTCAGCAGGTCTGCCTGTAAATCCCCGGTCCACTCTGCGCTGGTGGCCATCATGTTTTGCTGGGTGATGCACTCGTTCTTCAACACCTCTGCCAGCAGACGTTCCTTGGTCTCGAACAAGCGGAACAGCGTCACTTCATTCACCCCCGCCTCCTGCGCAATCACCCGCGTCGTTGCCCTCTGCAACCCGTCCGCGCGAACACCGTCGCTGCCGCCTGGAGGAGCTTTTCCCGGGCAGGGGTAGAGATGACTTTCACGTCAGACATGTATGCAAGTAGTTACTTGCTTGCGTCGGTTCTTCTCAAATGAAGACTCATTCAGAAATGCGGCTGCTTCGCGGAGCAGCCAGACTTGAGGCAAGGGCAACTCGGGCCCGCAGTGGCTTTGAGCAATGATTCTCGCAGCAAGGAGCAGGGATTTTCAATCCCGTTTGGCTACGGAGCAGGAAGCTTTCAAAAGGCGGATGAAGATTCTCACCGCGAAAGACGTCAGGAGTAGGCCGACTGAACGGTTGGGACAACCGAACTGCTCTCTAAGGCCGCCGCCGCGCCGCCCTTCCGTAGCCAAGGGGAGCGCAGTCGGCTCGCCGAGAACACCAGGGTGCGTACGTGTGCGACGCGACGAGGTTCATCACCCGTAACGATCCGCTGGGTGCGCCGACATCCATGTCGGCTGCGAGCGTCTCAAGTCGAGCATTAG
Organism: Verrucomicrobium sp.; assembly: GCA_041287975.1. Taxonomy (GTDB): domain Bacteria; phylum Verrucomicrobiota; class Verrucomicrobiia; order Verrucomicrobiales; family Verrucomicrobiaceae; genus Verrucomicrobium. The sequence goes on from JBGGMQ010000513.1 coordinate 1,095, forward strand.
CCGAATGAGACAGCGCTGCGTAGGCCTATGGTGCTCGATCTTGGGTGCTGCGAATTGCATTTGGGGAGCGCGCGCATCCTGCGTGCCGTTTTTGGCATCCTGCCGAAAACATCAGGATCGCCGTGGATTTGGCGTCCTTTCCCTCCATTCGACTGAGCTGCGGCGGGCCGCCCTACACTCCCCAATACCGTGCAATGTCACAAAGCCATTGCGTAGCTTCTGGAAACTACAGGGGCAGGTCCACTCCTCCCAAAAAGACACAAAAAAGGAGCACCAGCTTTCGCCGGTGCCCCTCGCAATCAATCAATCAATCAATCAAACAATCAAACAACTAACAAAAACTCACACAAACTGTTCCTCTCGCACGACCAAACCACTACCCCATGCGTCCACTCAAGTAACGCTCGGTCTCTTCCTTCTCTGGCGTCGAGAAGAGCTTCATGGTCTCGTTGAACTCAATGAGCTTGCCAAGGTAGAAGAACGCTGTCCGGTCGGACACTCGCACGGCCTGCTCCATGTTGTGGGTCACGATGACGATCGTGTAGTCCTTCTTCAGTTCATGAATCAACTGCTCGATCTTCGCCGTGGCGATGGGGTCGAGGGCAGCGCAGGGCTCGTCCATGAGAACCACTTCCGGCTTTACGGAAAGGGTGCGGGCGATGCACAGGCGCTGCTGCTGCCCCCCGGAGAGGCCCAGGGCGCTTTCGTGAAGGCGATCCTTGACCTCGTCCCAAAGGGTTGTGGCACGCAGGCTGCGTTCCACCGTCTCAGCGATGATCTTCTTGTTGGTCACACCCGCTACTTCGAGGCCGTAGGCGCAGTTCTCAAAAATGCTGCGGGGGAAGGGATTGTACTTCTGGAACACCATGCCGACCTTGCGGCGCAGGCCGATGACATCCAGATCCGGATGGTTGATGTCCACGCCGCCGAGGGTGATGTTCCCTTTGGTGATGCGGGCACCTTCGATCATGTCATTGATCCGGTTGATGCAGCGCAGCAAGGTGGACTTGCCGCAACCTGAAGGCCCGATGAAGGCGGTGACTTCGCGATGGGCGATGCCGAGCTCAACGCCGAAAAGCGTCTGGCGGGCACTGTAGGCGAAGTCCACATTGTTGATTTTGACCAGAGGCTCAGCCGCCTTGGACAACGAAGGCGTGCCAGCGGCAGAAGATGCCGTGGCAGGAGCTGGCGGTGAAGAAGACGGGGTGGAAACGGAGGGTGTCATGGGCAGGCGGGGTTCGCACTCTCAAAACAAAGGGGGCGCATACGGCGGATAGGGCAACGGCATCAGCTGAACTGACCGCGGACGTAGTCCTCAGTCTTCTTCTGCTGGGGGTTGCTGAAGATCTGGTCTGTAGTGGCGAACTCGATGAGTTCACCGATGTACATGAACGCGGTCAACTCCGCCACACGGCGGGCTTGCTGCATGTTGTGCGTCACGATGACCACGGTGTAGTCTTTGCGAAGCTCAAGGATGAGCTCTTCCACCTTCAGCGTGGCGATGGGGTCCAGCGCGGAGCAGGGCTCATCCATCAGCAGGATGTCGGGCTTCACCGCCACGGCACGGGCGATGCAGAGACGCTGCATCTGGCCACCGGAGAGGCCGAAGGCGTTGGACTTCAGCCGGTCCTTGCATTCTTCCCACAGGGCGGAGGCTTTCAGGGCGTATTCGCAGGCGTCATCCAGTTCTGACTTCTTCTTCACACCACCGATCCGGAGGCCGTAGACCACGTTCTCGTAGATGCTCTTGGGGAAGGGGTTGTACTTCTGAAAAACCATTCCCACCTGGCGGCGGAGCTGGGTGGTGTCCACATCGGCGTCATAGATGTTCTTGCCCTTGATGAGCACCTGTCCCTTCGTGATGCGCGCGCTGGGAATGCGGTCGTTGATGCGGTTGAAACAACGAAGCAGCGTGGTCTTT
>JBGGMQ010000514.1:0-2757 GCA_041287975.1 Verrucomicrobium sp.
TGGTCACCCGCCGACCACCTCCAGTTCGTTCCCGCCGGAGTGGACGACCTCACGGTGGTCAACGCGCTCGCCCACGAGATCTGGCCCCAGGTCTATCACGAGCTCATCAGTGCGGAGCAGATCCAGTACATGCTGGGACAGATGTACGCCCTGGCCAAACTCCAGGATGACGTCACGGAGCGGCAGGTGCAGTACCGGCTGATTCGGGAAGCCAATGGCCACGACGCCGGTTTCTACGCCTGGGAGAAGACTCCCGGCGAGCCCGCCGTGTCTCTGCACAAGCTCTATGTCAGGCCCGCCCTACATGGAAAGGGCATCGGCGCCGCGGCCCTGCGCCACATCCTTCAAGAAGCCGCAGCCACCGGAGCCTCAGCGCTGAAACTCCGGGTGAACCGGCAGAACCGCAAAGCCATCCGGGCGTACCTCCGGGCCGGATTCGAGTTCGAGGAAGATCTCTGCACGGACATCGGCGGCGGTTTTGTGATGGATGATCACGTGATGGTGAAGCGGTTGTAGCCAGGCGGGCTGCAGTACGACCCACCAACCAGGGCCGGTCGTCTATCGCTCCAGCGCAAGCCACGTCGCGAAGCGTCCTCGGAGTGCGTGCGGCTTGCCGCCGCTTTGGTAGCGCTGGTGACGATCTCGAACCCAACGTCTCAGCCGAGCGATTGTCAGTCCTCTTTGACCCCCTGAGGCAAACTAAAGTTTGAACTACAAACAGCTTCCAAATTCATCGGTGCTGGGGCTCTGTTCGTAGTTCAAACTTTAGTTTGCTCAGGATACAAAACGCACCCGGAATGCTGTACTCCCTACAGCTTCCATCAACCCTCTTACCACCCTTCTGCCACCACTTACCTCTTACCTCTCACCACTCACCAGCCCTCACTTCATCGTCAGCTTGCCCATGAGATAGCGCAGCTTCTCATAGGTCATCTGCACCACTTCATCGGACGGGTCGCCCTCTGCGGAACTCCAGTGCCGTTGCAGCATCTGCAGCACGCTGCCGATCTGGGCAATCGTTTCATCGGTCCGCGCGGCTTCCGTAAGCCGCTCATACCGGGCATAAATCTCATCCAGCAGGGTCTTGGATCCAATGCAGAGCGACTTGTGCTCCATGGCCGTGTTGGTGACGACCAGCTCGGAGCTGATCTCCAGCAGTCGCAGCCACATTCCCAGGTCGACCAAGATCGCGAGGTCATCATCGCGCTGCTCCTTCAGCAGGTTCGAGATCACACCCTGCTTCTGCACCAGCTTCTCCCGCAGCATCGGCCAGTCTTCCGCCTCGGCCATCTTCCCTTCCGCCAGAATGTCAGGCGTGATTTTTTCCGCCAGCCCCAGCACCCGCGCGTAGTTCAGCACCTCCTGGTTGTTGTTCTTGAACTGCTGGGCATGGCCTGCCTGCAAGGTCAGGTATGAGTCCGCAATCAAGCCACCGAGGGTGAAGGCAACCTTGCGCCGGTCAGACGAGGGTGTCGGCGGCGGCTGCCGGTAGAGCGTCCGCCATCGCGCCTTGGTCTTCTTCCCCACACAATCGAGAAAGTCCGCCGGCGCCATGGCCGGATGAGGTTGCAAAACAGCATCCGCAGCGCGGAGACCAGATGATCCCAGCAGAACTGCGGCCACACAGACCGACAGTACTGCCAGGTGCCTTTGCATCCGGGACTCAGACCAGCGCTTGCCGAGAATGTTCATTCCACCGTCACGCTTTTGGCAAGGTTGCGGGGCTTGTCCACATCACACCCACGAGCCACAGCCACGTAGTAGGCCAGGAGCTGCAAGGGGATGACGGTCAACAGCGGACTGAGGATCGAGGGGCTGCGTGGGATGTAGATCACATCGTCCGCCACCTTCTCAATGTTCGGGTGTCCTTCGGTCGCCACGGCCACTACCGGACCCTTGCGTGCCTTCACTTCCTCGATGTTGCTGATGTTCTTCTCAAACACCGCATCATGCGGTGCGAGGAAGATGCTCGGCAGCTCCGGCTTCACCAGGGCGATGATGCCATGCTTGAGCTCGGCGCTCGGGTGGCCACTCGCGTAGATGTAGCTGATCTCCTTCATCTTCAGCGCGCCTTCCATCGCCACCGGATAGTTGATCTGCCGCCCCATGAAAAGCATGCCATCTGCATCCGCGTACTTGTTGGCAATGGTCTTGATATGATCCGCCTGTTCCAGGATGGCCGAGATCTTGTCCGGGATCGCCTCCAGCTCGTCGATCAGCTCCAGCCCGTCCGTGCTGCTCAGGTGATGGATACGGCCAAAGAGGAAGCTCAACAGCGTGAGCACCGCCACCTGGGAGGTGAAGCTCTTGGTCGCGGCCACACCGATCTCCGGGCCGGCATGAATGTAGATCCCACCGTCCGTTTCACGGGCGATGGTGCTGGCCACGTTGTTGACGATGCCGAGCACCTTCATGCCCTTGCGTTTGGCTTCGCGCAGGGCGGCCAGCGTGTCGATCGTCTCGCCGCTCTGGCTGATCACGAACTGCAGCGTGTTCTTGGTCGTGGGCACGTTCCGGTAGCGGAACTCACTCGCGATCTCCACCTCGGTGGGAATGCGCGCCACGGTCTCCAAAAGGTACTCACCCACCATGCCGGCGTGATAGGCAGTGCCGCAACCGCTGAGGATGATGCGGTCGATCTGACGCAGCTCCATGGGCGACATCTGCAAGCCCCCAAGCACCACGGTGGCCTCATCCCGGGAGAGGCGACCACGCAGGGCATTGCGCAGGGATTGCGGCTGCTCATAGATCTCCTTG
>JBGGMQ010000515.1:0-13705 GCA_041287975.1 Verrucomicrobium sp.
CATGTCACGTTCGTGGCCCGGCCAGGGGCGACCCAGGCCGTTTTCGGTGGTGCGCTCCACGGCCCAGGCCATGTTCGCCATTTCATCCCTGAGGAAACGGACCTCTTCGAGCACGATCCCCTGCTGGATGGCTGGACCAACATTGGGCGGCAGGACAAAAAAGCCCGCGAGGCCTTGAGGTGAGGCCGGAGCCGTGGTGGAGAACAGGGTCCAGCGTTGGCCGGGAGGCCCCGGGTCTTTGTCGGCTCGCTCGATGGTCGTGACTCCCCCGAAGACGTCGTGCACACGCAGCGAATCGACGCGGGTGAGGGTGCCGGCCTCCTGTTCAAAGGGAATGAGGAACCAGTCGTTTCCTTGGACCAGCATAAAGTCCATGACGACGAGCTTGGTGAGATCCCGCTTGTCCGGGGTAACACCTCCGAAATCCATCTGACCGTTTTCGAAGTCCCACCAGCGGTGGTTGGGCATGCCCCGAAACTGCACCCGGCCAGGGATGACGCTCAGGCTGCGGGTCTCCACTGGTGGTGGGAGTGGAGCAACTGGAATGGTTTCAGAGGACAACTCCAGCGACTGCCATCCTAAATCCGCGCCGCTGCCGACATGGGCTTGAAAGGCGATGCTCTCCCCGGAGGGGGCTCCCGCCACCAGTTTGACATCATACTCCAGACGCCCGGGATTCCAGGTGCTGGCATCTGCGGTTCCGAAGTCTCCCCATACCGAGGTTATCCAGGCGGACAGCTTGTCGAACGCATGGTTCACCTGCTGCTGTTTGTCGGGCTCCACGGGTGGGGGGCCGGACTGGTGGAGGGCAATGCCGTCCAGGGCGCGACCCGCGGTGAGCTGAAGGAAGCGCAAAGTGTCGGGGTCAGCGGGAGTGGACTCGGAGATGGGGAACGCGAGGCGGAAGCCGGGGATGAGTTCGGGGACACCTTCTTCAGCAAGGAGCTGTTCAAAGAGCTGGCCCACTTCCACACGGGAAGCGAAGTCGGGGGTGAGGGGTTCGGCCTCCACGGCAGGTTCGATGAGAGCACCATTTGCAAGAGGGACGGTGGGAGTGTCCCCATGCTGCCAGCCTGTGAGGCGGCTCTGGGTGGTGGTGACCTGGACGTAGGCCGGGGCGGCGGCATCCTCGCCCTTGAATTCGCCAAACTGCCACTGGCGGGTGAGCATCCAGAGAGGGTCGCGAATGCGGGCCGAGAGGGCGGAGGCGAAGTTCGCCGAGCGGGGCCGGACTTCGAGGCGGTTCCAGTAGGTGATGGAAGGCATGAGGAAACAAATTAGAAGGTTGCCTCAGGGGCACGCTGGAGGATCGCACTGAGATCAGCCGTGACAGCCTCCCGGCGGGTGTTGGCGGTCATGTAGATGGCCGGCAACAGCTGGCCGAGGGGGAGGAGGTCGCTGTCGACGGCACGAATCTTGGCGAGGTCGAGGGTGTCATGGAGGATGTCCAGAAGCGTGTCCAGGTCCCAATGAGAGGTCTCCACAGGCGGTACGGCGATGAGGACAGCCTGAGCGGCTTCAGCGCCAGGGTCATCGTAGTGGAAGGCGATGGAGGTGTCCTCGGTGCGGGCAGGGATGATTTCACTCCACTCATCCAGCATCAGGCCCACCCAGGGGTCGGAGGAAGCGGGCTGGGCCACACGGTTGAGGACGAGGGAGACGCGGCCGGAATCCGGGCGATCCTCTTCAATGGCGAAGGGCAAACCCACCCACTTCGCAGTGGCGGCGTGGGGAAGCTGGGCCACGTCCCACGGTGCAGGTGGACGGGACAGAGCGGTGGTGAGGAGAGACAACTGACGCCAGGATGCGAGGGGTGCCCGAACCCGGGCGACCTGCTGGTACCGGCAGACGACGGCATGAGGATGGCGCACGAGGGCAGGCCCGTGCGCGAGAGCGAGATCCAGTTCCGCCGCATTCACGCCACGGAAGCGAGGCAGGAAGAGGAAATCACGTCCAAAGACCGCCCGGACCTTTTCCAACGAAATGGTCGCGGCTGTAGCGACCTCGCGACGACGCAGAAGTTCTGCCAGGACCGTACCGGAGGACTCGGGCACTCCCAAAAGGAGGGCCGGTCGAAGGACGCCGGGGTTCGATTGGATCTGGCTGATGGTATCATCCAGGGCGGCAAGGGCCTGACCGGCCCGCTGGGCAGCCTCCGCCTCCAGACGGTCCGCAGCATCGGCAGACTGGGCGAGTTCAGGTGGAACGAGATCTTTCGGTTCAAGGGCACGGCACTGGGTGAGAAGTGCATTCAATGACCGGGCGACTTCGAGAATGTCAGGGAAAGTACGCACCGTGGCGCGATCCCAAGCGGGGTCAGCGGCATAGACGATCTCCACGCCAGAAGCATCTGCGGGCAGAATTGACGCGATGAAGCCGTCCAAACCATCCGCAAGAGCCAAGACGTCGAGCGGGCGCAAGCCCAGATCCTGGAGGGTGATGATCCGATGGACCGCCTGGTTCGAGTTGTCGACATAGGTGACGCGACACTGCACCTGGGAAGGATTGCCGAGGAGGGAACCGGCCCAGTGATCCAGGTAGGGCTCGACAACGGCTCTGGGAGTGGCGGGAATGGCAGACCAGTCCGCAGCGCCTGTGGGTTCTCCCCCCAGCACCAGGGCGACGCGGTGGGTCAGCGTGGTGCCAGCCCTTGGCTGAATGGCGACCTCCGGCTCCGGCGGCCTGAGCCCCTGGGCCAGCGAGTCCAGCACGCCGGCAGCCCTGCCGCTGTTTCCTCGAACAATCTGGAAGACTGATTCCGCCGTCAGGAGGTCGGCCACACCATCGACCGCCTCGTCGAGTTTACGCAGCTCTGCTTCAGCCGCGGCCCTGTCATTGCCACCCGCGGGAAGACCTCTTTGTCCCCAGGCAATCTCTCCTTTCTGCCAGGCGGCCCGAAGCAGGAGGCCATCGACAACATTGCGAGCCGCGATGGCTTCGACAGGTTCCCCTGACGACCCACCCTTGTCGGCCACGAGCGGATACTCCCGTCGAAAGGGGTCGATGTACTTGTCGAGCCGCAAGGGGCGGTGGCCTTCGTGGAGGCCACGTTCAAAGCGGTAGCCCAGCACCGCGCCAAGAGGCTGGCCCTGCCGGACCGCCTCCAGCAGCGAAGAGGCGTCGCGTACACGAGAGGAGGAGAGGTCCACGGCATAGCGGGCACGATCCTCCCCGGCGCGGGTGAGATGCGCATTGCGCAAGATGGCCGCTGTGGCGGCATGACTGGCCGAAGGCGCATGAATAAAGCCACCGAGGTCAACGGGTTCCGTGGAAGGACGCGTTGAATCCGGCTGAAGGTTTTCCAGCCAGCCAAAGGCCGCAAGATGACTGCCGTGCCGGTGGCGTTGCCGCATCTCGCCCAGGCGTTTGGAAGGCAGTGAAGTGATCCACGCATCCAGCCGATGAGAGCAGGTGTCGAGCGTTTCGGTGAAGAGCCGGTCCAGCTCAGCTGTGGGCAGCTTTTCCAGCTCTGCCAGCGCGGCATGAAAGGTGCGGATGTCTTTTGATTCCTCACTGCTCCGGTCCTTGACGAGGAAATCACCCAAGGTGGCGTCGCCCGTGACGTTGGGAATCCTGGTGTCCAGACGCTCCCACACGGTCTTCCTGGGAGGGGTGTTGGCGGCAAGGCCGATCAACTCCACTTCTTTCTGATCCGCCTTGGTGGCGAGATTGTGTTTGATGGCGACTTTCGTGCCTGTGTCTGAGTAGAGGCTGAGAGCGGCGTGGCGCAAAAGATGGTAGAACAACGCGGCGGGCTTCGTCACTCCTGGCGGCAGTTGTTCCTGGCGCAATTCTGCGAGGGACGCCGTGCGGATCCAGTGGATGTAGTTGAAGTCTGAAAGGCCCTCCGTCTCGGAAAGCGGAGGCGGAGCGACAAACGGACCGCCTACGAGATGCGCGCTATCAGAAAAGCTCATGCTGTTCAGACGCGGCTTCCAGTCCGGGTGGCCGATCTGACTCATGACACTTTGGGCGAGAGTGGCCAGACGGGCCTGCCAGTTGGTGGCCACCATGTTCACCGTCGCGAAAAGCTGCAGTTGAAACTGGGGGCCCAGCACCCGCCGAACGCGGGCCTCACGGGTACTGGCATCCATTCCCAGCACGGCGAGCATGTCATCATCGGGATTGCCGGTGGCTCCGACCCGGGGAACTTTGGAAACCTGTTGCTGCCAGATGCCGCGCAAGGTTTGCAAGAGGGGCGTCAGGTGAGCCTCCACGGGAGTACCGGAGGCACTGGGCTGCCAGCGATTCAACGAGGTGACCGGCAGCAACCCATAGGGAGTGGCACCAGTACGAAAAGCCGGGAGAGGCCCGCGTCCGCGCACATGGGCCGAGTAGTGGCCCTGAGCCAGACGGACCGCGTCGTCCGTGGCCACGGGATCCATGAGCTGGTCCAGGAAATAATTCCACGTGGCGGGCCAGAGAGCCTCATTCATCGCCCGGGCGCGGGGTTGTTCGCGATCGCCGCTGCCCGCGAGATGGGCACTTATTTCCTCGGGAAGGCCCAGAGCTTCAGCAAAATGGGTGCCGTTGCTTTCAGGACCCGTCAGCGGGCCGCTTCGTTCGACCTCGAAACTCAGGGAGCCGTCAGGGTCCACGACGGGATAACCTGAGGGAGCATCGATGGTATTGTTGGTTGGCGTGCCTTGAGGCACAAAGGCCAGCCCTCTCCCGTAGTGATGCGACTCCAAAAGTTCCGCAAGCCGCTTGGAAGCCTCCTCCGGCTGGAGGGAGGATTTCACCCCCACCACAATGAGACGCTCGATGCCCCTCGACAAGATTGCGGTGGTGAGCGGCATCGTCACTGCCATGCCCACCTCCACCGCGCGGTCGAAGTCGACGGTCCAGGCGATGTCGTCATCAATGCGCAGGCCATCCGGCGAGATCCCGGTGAGGTTGCCATCATTCTCCTCAACCACGGGGCTGAGCGTCAGCGCCAGAGGTTCCTTGACCGGCAGGCTGGTGACTTGCTGGACGGCACGGCGGCTGCGGAAGGCCGTGACGAGCCAGCGATCCGGCAACACCCGGGCCTCTGCGGGTCGGGTCCAGCTCTGGGAACGCTCTTCCGTTTGAGGAAACACCGGTTCACCGCCAGGACGGTTCGAGAGGTTTGACGGAGTGAGGATGCGGGCGATCCAGGCGGCACGTGGGGAGGGAAACTGGGCGATGAGCGCCCGCCAGGCGGAGCGCTCCTGAGCGGGATCCCAACCCTGGCGCCAGTACGCGACACCCGCCTCGCGCTCCTTCACAGTAAGGGGCGGCTCATGGGTGTCGGCCATCAGTTCATCAGGGAAGATGCGCACCTTCAAAAGCGGCGCACCCGCGGGACTAAACCCAAAGCGGGTCTCCAGCCGCACCGGAAGGAGGACGAAGGGATAGTCGGCACCGAGGCTGGCGACGTCCTTCGCGACCGAGTCCGTGAGAACGCCATGAAGATCCCGATCCACGGCAGCCTGGGCAGCACGTTCCTTCTTCTGCGCAGCCTCCAAGGCCAGCCGCCGCTTTTCCTGTTCATGACGGGCAGTGACAAGTCGGGGGTCCTGAGCTGGGAGCGAGCGTTCGAGCTCCTTCAACTCTGCACCGGAAGCGGCGATGCCCGCCCGCAGCGCGGCGGAGCTTTTGCGTGCCTCTGCCAGAGCGAGACGTGACTGCTGCAAGGAATGGGAGGCAGAAGGAGAACCGCTCATGCAACGATGGATAGTGGATTCGGGAAACTGGAAACAACGGAGCTGATGAAGGCGGACGTTCAGGGAAGCATCTGGGAACCGTGGATGGCGACCCGCACGGGGCGCTGCAAGGTGATGAAGGCAAGGTCGGAGGCCTTGGTGCCAGCCGCGCCGAGACCACTGCCACCATGCCAGACGACAGCGGGGTCCCCGGACAGAGGCACGACCACCCGAGTGTCGGGGAGCTGAGCATCAAGGTTCACATGCGAGAGGCCTGCGAGCCCGGCGGAGTCGGCTGCCAGATGGCCCCAACTCAAATCACGCCAGGCGCCCAAGGGGTCGCCAAACGCGGAGGACGCCACATCCAGACCGAAGCGGGGCTCCGAGGGCTGCTCCTGCAGAACAAAGAACCAGCCCTGGCCGCCATCAGTGCCTTTGGCCTCGTCCACTTTGAGTTTGAAGCCGAAGAATGACACATCGGGATCCAGGCGGCCGGTGAAGAGAGGATGCCGTTCCTCCGTGCCCAGATTTCGCCGGCCATCCGTGCCCAACTGGGCGTTCACCGCGTAGACGACGGCATTCGGGTAGCGACGCAAGAGATCGCCGCGGACGAGAAGCACGAGCGGGGAAGATGTGCCTGCGGGGCGGGGGCTGTTGCTGCCGAGCGGCCCGAGCTTGGGCCATCCGTGGATGGGGTGGATATCCTTGAGCAACTCCGCATCGGGAGTTCCGCCTGAAGGATCGATCCGGCCTGCGACATTCCAGAACTGACGGAAACAGGAGCCGCGCTGATCGGTAGGGTACTCATTCCAGAGGAGTTCCCGGGCGAATTCATGGTTCAAGCCCACCATGAAAGCCTCAATGAACGCCTGGTTCGTCTCCAGCAATGAAACGGTGTTGGGCGGCACTTTGTCCAGGCCGGGGAGCAGCCAGTCCTGGGACAGCTCCGCGAGAGGCTGGGACATGGGTTGAGGAAACTCCGGAGCCGCCATGATGGGTTCCAGCGGGTCCCTGGGCTGCCACCGCAAACCCGGACGCAAGCGCAGGCGTTTGCGAATGCTTTCCACGACAGTGACGCGGGGATCCAGTTCCGCCATCAGCGTCTGGCGGGTCTGGGCCAAGTTGACGGAATGAACCACAGGACCGTCAGCGGGGCGCGCCACCAAGTCTCCAAACAGCTCCAGGGCGGCGCTGCGAAAGGCATTTTGCCGCGGATCGGGCAGGCGGCCACGCAGGAGTCGGCGGCTCCATTCAGCATTGTTCCAGTCCGGCACATTGTCCCCGATGCGACTGGGCGTGGCCATGGAAGCGGGCACGGGCGGAGGCGAAGCAGCGGAGAGCTTGCCCACATTCATGCGCACGAGCACATCCCCCGGCTGACGACGAGGTTCACGGGATACGCGACGGGAAACCGGTCCGAAAGGACGGGAGACTCTGCGAAACTGCCCCTGAAGCACACCGCCACCCACCACACTGCCGGCAATGGTCTTGTGTACGGTAACCTCCCCCTGACGCACACGGGCATGCACGGGCGCAGTGAGCTGCATGAACGCATCCTCCCCGGCGGTGGCCACGTGCCGGGTGTGAATGCGGATGGCCGTCTCCCGGGCGAGCTGGGCAAACCGAAGCTGGTCGTTGATGGCCCGGATCTTGTCCAGCTGCTGCCAGGCAGAAGCCATGAGCTGCTGCTGCTGATCCTGAATGGTGAGGGTGCCCAACCCTGCCGCCACGCGATGCCTTGGGTCCAAGTTTAGCTCCTGAAACCACGGCACGGCCTGAGGAACAGGGGGCGTGACGGGGACGAGGGTGGAGCGGGCGGCATGCCAGCGTCCGTAGAGAGGCGGGGCGACCACGCGTGTCCCACCCAGAGAACTGAGAAGGTCCTCCGGGCGATTCAAGAGCTGGGTCAGCGAGGTCTGGAAGGTTGTGCGTTGGGCTCCGGTCCAGGCCGTGGGAATGACGGAGGGGGCTCGCAAGGCGCCTTCCAGCCCGAGAGGACCGGTATGGGCAGCCGGGAGCCCCTGACCAGGGTTCGAGACATCCATGGCGCAGATCCCGACGGTTTCAGGAAGCACCCGGGCTTGCAGCTGGCGGACCAGCGATTCAAAGTCTCCTGAGACACCGGTTTGAAACCGCCACTGATAGTAGACGGGAAGGCGGATGCTGGTCTGGCCGGCGGACCAGGCCGGAGCCGTGCCGTCGAGGTTGTCTGGAACCTTCTCTTTCACTCCGGCCAGGCGGCCCCGTTCAAACGACGGCACCAGGAACGCCTGGTACGACACCCGGGGGTCCAGCCGGCGGGGCACCAGGATTCTTGAAACAACCCGCTGAGGAGCGGACCTGAGAAGGGCCGACAATTCGACACCCGTGATGGTTTTGGCGCCACTGACCTGGGCGTGGGCCCAGGCCCAGCTCTGCTCCAACAAAGGGAGCGAGTCCGCACTTTTGACGGTCACGACGGGCAGTATCCCTTCCACAGAGGCGGGAGTCAGGGAAACCATCTCGTCCTCCCGGAGCACGATCAGGCTGATCCAGGGGCGCAGGCGATCCCCGGTGGTGGCTTTGGCGGGACTGTAGCGCCAGGGGAGATCTGGCTGGTCGAACTCGACCAAAGGGAAGTAGTTGGGCTCGGCATCCTGCACACCGGGACGGGGCCAGACACGGATGACCGCGCGAGGATCAAGGCCCGCCACCTCACCAGGCCCGGCGAGCTTCAGAGGAACGGTGGCACTGAGGCTCTGGTTGTTCAGGTTGACGACCACCTGGGAGGTGGCCCAGGGAGCGGGGGCACCGGTACCGTCGATACGATCAATGCTGGTGGCCATGCCACGGCGCAGCCAAGGCAGAAAGGCGAAAGCGGCAGGAGGACTGCTCATGAGACGGAGAAGGAGGTTTCAAACTGGGGCACCACCTGCAGGAGATCGCGGTCTTGCGGATGGGCTTTCAAGTGTTGAGAGAGGGCTGCGCAGGCCAGTCCCTTGCCAACGGGACCGGTGATGCCCGGCACAGCCTTGCCATCGGCAGTACCGCTGATGACGAACAACTCCGCGTCCAGCACCACCAAGGGCGCAGCTTCCTCCAGGGTGGCGAACTTGACCAAACCCGTGTTTTTGAAAGGGGCGAGGGCGGAAGCCCCCAACTGGAGGAAGGCCAGTTGATGGCTGAGAATCAATTCATAAAGCTGAACGCGGCGCGGCTGCCAGGGCACATCGAGGATGACCGTTTCGTATTCAAGCCCGGCTCCCACGGAAGCTCCTGAGGTGACCATGCTTCCCGCCATGGTCAGGCCGGCATCCATCGTCTCGAACGAAGGCCGGGAAAGGCGGTCCGTATCGGTCAACTCCTCGAACTGAGCGGCGGCAAAGAAGTCGGTGAGCGGGGCCAGATCCGGGGCCTGGTGGCCGTTGAGGGTGACCGAGTGAACCGTGTAGTGGTCCGGCCCGGCGGGCGTGGCGGCACCGAAGCGGGTGATGGTCCGGTTCAAGGGGACAACCGTCTGGCGCAGCGTGGCGGCGGCACCGGGGTCCACGAGGACCGGGGCAGTGGGGCTGGCCACCGCATTCAGGGATACCGTTTGAAAAGCACCGGCCGGGAGCAGCGGAGCCCAGTTGCGGGGGTCCTGGAGGGCAGCTTGCAACAGAGGCCAGGGATCCGCCGGGGGGAGCTCTTGAGGCTCTTCGCGCCCGAAGGTGACGTCAAAGCTGACGCTGACATCGAAGAGCCACAACGAAAGGGAGGCCTTCCCCCAAACGTGCCAGGGGGCAGGTCCTGAGAGGGAGGCCTCCAGGTGCACACTGGCGAGGACACTGGAACCACGACGAAAGGCCACCTCTGCGGAGAGTTCCGCCAGGAGCGAAAATGGGGAGAGCTGGATGAGGCAGTCAAAACTGACCCAACCACGGATGTTGAATCCGAAAGCCGCGGCATAGAGCTCGGCATTGACGCCGAACTGAAGGGTGTTGGAGGTCAGCGTCAGGTAAGCCTGGCAGGTCAGGCGAGGATTGTCCCCCTTCCCCAGCACGATGGTAAGACGCTGCAGGGTGGGAAAGTCCGGCGGAGGCTGGAAGTGAGGGTTCACCCCGCCTAGGGAAACGATGAAGGTGGGAGTGTCGCCCCAGCCGAGACGCACGGCCATGTCCCCAGAGATGGGGAAGCCCGCGACATTGGAATCAAAGAGCGAAGCATCAATGGACAGCAGCTTGCGGGCGAAATCGATGCGGCCCAGGACAGCCACATTCAACTCGACGATGGCGGCCTCCTCTGTGGGCAGTTTGGCCGTGATCAACCCCAGCAGGGTGAGACGGACCGGGGAAGGCAGCTCCAGGAGGATGCCGAGCTCGGCGCGAATGAGGGTGGGCGTGCCCCAGCCGATGAGGGCCATCGGCCCAAAGACGTGGCGATCCCGTGCGGCAGGGAAAATGCGACCCAGATCACTGACAATGCGCGGAGCCTCCGCCACGACATCCTCAGGAAACAACAATGAGCCCAGGCTGCCACTGCGCAGACCTGCCTGGAGGGTCTCTGCCGCCAGCCCCCGATGCAGGGCAGCGAGCCCCCCCACCCCGTTCAGCGTAAAACCCAAGCCGAGCTGGATGGGTGAGAACTGGGTGGAGACGAGAATGACAAAGGACCAGCCCGGAGCGCCACCGGGGAGCCTGGTTTCCACAAACCCGACGGCCTTGATGGTGGTTCCGAAGACTTCCAGCTCCACCGCCCCCGAGTAACGGCTGTGATCCTTGTCGAAAGCGAGGAATCCGCCCCCTGAGATGGGCCCGGCATCCACGACGATGCCGAGGCCAGTGGGCGGTTTGAATCCGGCCTGAATGTCAAAGGGGCCGGCATTGCCCTCTTTGAACACGACGGCGGTGGTCACGCCCAACCCCTCCACCACGAACGACACGGGACCCAGTTTGCCAGAAATGACAGCACCGACTTCAGCCTTCAAATCCGGAGCCTGGCTGGTGCTGAAAGTGGACTTGAGGGCCAGATCGAGACGGTCCACACGGAACGGTCCGGCATTCAGATGCGGATGGGTGGACACCTCGAACCCGGCACCGCCCGTGAAATTGAAGCCGGTGCGGTTCGACCACGAGCCTGCAAGCACAATGGGCAGGGTGCGTTCACCGCCGCCGAGCAACTGGCCTAGAAAGCCATCAAGATCACCCGCATTGAGGATGAGTTTGAGATCTTCCGGGGCTGAGCCCAATTGCAGCTCCAGCTGGCCATTCTTGAAATCCAGATGGAAGGTGGTGGCGGCCCCTTTCATCTCCAGCCGCGTTTTCCCCGGAGTGCCAAGAAGCAAGGCAGGTGCTGTTGGGGCATACTTGAAGGCCACACCAAAGCCAGCGGTGGGAAGAGCGGCACCTGCCTGGAGCGGGAATTTCACCGAGATGTCGTCCGGACGAAGAAGGACACCGAAAGTGGAGGCGACATTGCTGCCGGTGCGCAGCTCCAGGCGCAGGTCGTCCGTCAGATTGAAAGCACTGCCCACAGCCGGAGGCACGAGGGGCTGGAGAATCAGGCCGGCAGGTTTGCCTTCCTGGGCGGGAAGCTCAATCAAGGCAAGCCCCACCTCCACCTCCTCCCCGCCGATGTTGTCCATCAGGAACGGCAGCTTGAGCGCCCAGTCGATGGAGAGGGTGCGATCATCAGGAACCTCTTTGAACCCCGACCCGAGATCTGGAGCGATGCGGCCGAAATAAGCGGGCCAGTTTAAGGAAACAAAGATCTCGAGCAGGTGCCCCGCCAGGCGGTGAAAATCAACGTCGTCAGTCCCCCAACCGTAGACCCGGGTGGCGATGGAGGCCGGGTCGGCCAGGATCTTGGGAATCTCTGCCCATGCGAAACGGCTGAGGAGGACACCGGGCCGCGTGGCCGTCTCCTCCGAGTACTCCTGACGCAGGACATCCAAGGCCTGCAAAGCACCGTGGACCTCTGGAAAGGCAGTACTGAGATAGTCTGCGAGAAGCAAGTCAAACAGGCTGCGACCAAACTCCGGCAGGAATTCGGACGCGACGACACCGGCCGGGGCCGTCTGGACCGCTTTGATGGCATCGTAGAGCGCTTTGACCCTGGTCAACAGATCGAACACCTGACCGGGGGACGGATTGTCCCCCAAGGCTTCCAGGGTGGTCAGGGCGGCATCGACCCGGGTAGCCAGTGCAGAGTAGGCGGGCGGCAGTGAGTCGACATGCCAGGCAAGGCGGTAGAGAAGCGTGCGGAAGGCCGGAAGGTCCGCCACCCCTGCTTTCAAGGGCTCCAGCGCCAGGACGAGATGCCGGGCCAGGGTATGCAGGGTGCTGGAGGGAGCGGCCATGGGTTCGATGAATCAAATGGGATAGTGCGGGTCGTACATCACATCGAGCTGGGCGAGCCTGGTGGCGTCCACGCGATCAACTATGATGTAGCGGCAGACGTGGCAGAAGGGCACCTTGTCGTCATTGGTGGAGCGCATCTTGCACCGGCCCGCCGGGCGGAACACACCGCAGTCGAAATGAGCGGCACCCTCATACACGCCGATGATGTCGGCCAGGGCGGCCGGTCGCTTGCGGTTGAAGGTCATCGCCGGAAGATTGGTTGGCGTCATTACCGGGCTGGCATTTTGAACGGCCACACAGGCGGCGCCTGTGGCGCCGGGCGGGGCGTTCAGCGGACTGGCTGAAGAGGCGATATGAGCGAGGACGGGATCAGCGATGAGCTTCAGCTCGGAGCCTTGCATCTGATTCACACAGTTCACGACGTAGGCCACCGACGGGTCATAGTCGAGCGGGTCCAGATTTTGCCCGACCGTTTGAGTCACCTCCAGTTTGTCGGGGAATTTTTGGGCCACTTTGAAGCGAAGATTGATGTAGGGATCCGAGTTGCGCATGGGTGCTTTGCGCACCTGGACAAGGTCCCCCACGGCGAACTGCGTGCCTTGACCGGGGGTGAGCCAGAACTCAAAGTCGCGGCCTCCGAGCGCACCCGGGACTTTGGCGAGAGTGGCCGTTTTGGTCGTCCTGGGCAGCAGCCATTTGATCAGGCTGGTGTCATAAACGGGAAGGGTGGCAGGTGGTACGGGTGCAGAGACGATGATGTCCTTCACCTGAGTGTTGCGGAAGATGGGAATGCCCGATGAACCCATGACGAACAGGGAGCCACTGCCAGGCCCATACTCGTCCCCCAGACCGAAGGCATGCCCGCATTCGTGGGCGACTCTTGAAGCGAAAATGCCAGCACTGAACGGGGCCTTGGGATTGCTCAGTGCGGAGGTGAGAATGTCTTTGCCGTTCGCGCCGTTCTGGAGCTCGACGAGTCGCTCAAAGCCGGTGGTGGCCGCGAAGTAGCCGGCCCGGGCCTCCCCTGCCCCGATGTCCGAAAGGCAGACGAAGCAGACCAGGTCGCGGTCTTTTTGCGTGTTCGCCCAGGTCTCGCCAATGTTGTAGGGATCGCCGCCCGGCTGTGGATTGCCATAGACGAGCTTCTCAATAAATTTGTCGATGCTGGCCTCCGTGGGACGACGAAAGGCAGGGCGCAGAAGAGGGTCACCTTCGGCACCATCAGACACGCGGGTGCGCACGCGGTGCGCAAACCCAAAGACGGAATCCCGTTCATTGAGAGTGGTGCGGTTTTGCAATGAGACCCAGTCCGAAAGAACGGGCTGCACCAAGGCCACCGTTGCGGTGGCAGGATAGATTTTGGACCAGTGAGTGACCCATTCAGCGGCGGTGCGAGTGGGAGAATTGGGCAAGGGCAACCCGACTTCATGGATCATGTTATCCACGGACCAGGAGGTTGCTCCTGCTGGAGGGGCGGCAGGGTACGGCACGGGCGTGCCGCGCTGAGCCGTGCTTTTCTTGAGAACTTCATACTCACCCAGGAGGCTGATGCCATCCTCCTGAGAGCGAACGAACACCGACCAGTAGTTGATCGAGTTTTGAAGAAGTTTGAAGGGCTCCAGAATGGACTGGCTCAGCCCGCTTTTCACCAACTCATCCACCGCTTTGTCATAGTCCTTCTGCTGGGTCGAAGGGAATCCTTCAGAGACGAAGAGGATGTTG